>NZ_CP150661.1:3667500-3967500 GCF_038024105.1 Polaribacter butkevichii | reverse complement strand
CATGGTTGGATTTTTTATAAAATAAAACCAAAAAATACTGCTGTAATTGGAGATGCCTTTGATACTACAGCAAATATTTATTTCGATTATAATGCACCTGTAATTACAAATACTTTTAACACCACCGTGTCTACAGAAACAACGATTCCTGATAATAATTTTGAAATGGCTTTAATAAATGCCGGTTTAGATGATGGCACACCAGATCAAAAAGTATTTACAGACAACATAAATACCATTACTAATTTAGATGTATCTAATAAAAACATAACCGATTTAACAGGTATCAATGCTTTTACAGCCTTAACAACTTTAAACGTAAGCAATAATCAACTAAGTACTTTAGATGTAAGTACGCATAGTTTATTATCTTCTTTAGATGCACAGTCTAACGGATTAACATCTTTAAACGTAAAAAATGGAAACAACACTAATTTTACTCTTTTTAATACTATAAATAATCCTAACTTAACTTGTATTGAGGTAGATGACGCTGCGTACTCAACTTTAAACTGGACTAACATTGATACTACATCAAACTTTGTAAATAATCAGGCAGCATGTACTGCTTTAAGTACAGATCTATATAATTCATTAGAATTTTCGTTATCTCCTAACCCAACAAACGGAAAAATAAATATTAATTCTTTAGAAAAAGCTACCTTAATTATTTATGCTATTACCGGAAAAGAAATTAAAAATAGAGAAATAGCAATTGGTAAAAATGAAATTACCAATTTAAACTTAGCCAAAGGTATTTACTTATTTAAATTGGTTAGTGAAGACAAATCATCTACTAAAAAAGTGATTGTAAATTAATCATCAATTATAATATTCTGAAAAGAAAAAATAGAATTGTAAATATTAAAACTCCATATCCTTAAAAAACGATATGGAGTTTTTTTCTTTTCGTAGCAATATAGACATGCTACTCTTTAAAAGGTTTACAAATAAATCTATATAAAATAATGCAATTTATAATTACAAATAAAGATTTAAGAAATAAAATAAATATTAAACACACCCAAAACAAACTGACTACAAGCATCTAAAATAAATATATGAAATTTCATATGCCATAAATCTCACATAATAAACCTAGAAAAAGTACGTCATTTTGAGAACGAAGGATACCTAATTTTAGAGAATAAAAAAAGAGTGCCAGTTTCTAAAACCAAACGAAAAGAATTTATAGATTTGTGTTCGAAATAAAAACGATTTTTTTTGAATAAAAACATATCATCCAAGACATTACAAGACTTAGAGTTTTCTACCGTTTTACAACACGTTGCTGCGTATTGTATTTCTGGTTTAGGTAAAGAAAAAGTTACTGAAATTGAACCTATAGCAGATAAAGAAACACTTTTTAAAGAATTGTATTTGGTAAATGAATACGTGTCTTCTTTTGAGAGTGAAAATAGAGTTCCAAACCACAGCTTCGATAATATTACCGAAAACATAAAACGTTTGGCTATAGAAAATAGCTTTGTAGAAACAGATGCTTTTTTAAAAATAGCCACAACTTCTCTTACTGTAAACGAATTGATTAAGTTTTTTAATAAATTTAGCGTTCAGTTTCCTACTTTTTTCGAACTTTCTCAACAAATTGAATTCACCACTTTTATCGATGATGAAATCAAAAAAATAATAGATATTTCTGGAGAAGTAAAAAACAATGCGTCAGAAGTTTTAAAACAAATTAGAAAAGATATTAATAATGTTCGCGGTAAAATTGGTGCAAGTTTTTCTAGTGCTTTATCCAAAGCTATTTCTGCAGGATATTTAGATGATATTAAAGAAACCGTTGTAGACAATCAGCGTGTTTTGGCTGTTTCTGCCATGCATAGAAAAAAAGTAGCTGGTAGTTTATTAGGTTCTTCAAAGTCTGGTAACATCGTTTATATTGCGCCACAAGCAACGCTTGCTTATGCCAGAGAATATCAAAATTTAATATATGATGAAAAGCAAGAAATTGTAAAAATTTTACGCACATTATCTGCAACTATTCGTCCTTATGTATATTTATTAGAAGAATATATTTCGTTTTTAATACATATTGATGTGGTAGGAGCAAAAGCAAAATATGCAAATGAAATGAATGCTGTTTTGCCAAAAATATCTAATGAAAAAAAGATTTATTTTAAGAATGCATTTCATCCCATTTTATGGAGAAAAAATAAACAACAAGATTTACATACGGTTTCTCAGAGCATTGAGTTAAATGAAAAGCAACAGATTATTGTTATTTCTGGTCCAAATGCTGGTGGAAAAAGCATCACTTTAAAAACCATTGGTTTACTGCAAGTTATGTTACAAAGTGGAATTTTAATTCCTGTTGATGAACGCAGTCAAACTTATATTTTTGATACTATTTTAACAGATATTGGTGACAACCAATCTATAGAAAACCAATTAAGTACGTATAGTTATCGCTTAAAAAACATGCGTAACTTTTTGCGCAAATGTGGTAAAAACACCTTGTTTTTAATTGATGAATTTGGTACTGGTTCTGACCCTGAATTAGGAGGAGCATTGGCAGAGATTTTCTTAGAAGAATTTTATTATAAAAAAGCATTCGGAATTATAACCACCCACTACTCTAACTTAAAAGTTTTGGCAAACGAATTAGAGAATGTTACCAACGCAAATATGCAGTTTGATGAGCGTACTTTAGAGCCTTTGTATAAATTATTTGTTGGGCAAGCAGGTAGTTCTTTTACATTTGAAGTTGCTCAGAAAAACGGAATTCCGTTTAGTATTATCAACAAAGCAAAAAAACGTGTAGAAACCGAAAAAGTACGTTTAGATAGAACCATTTCTAAGCTACAAAAAGAACGAAACAGGTTACAAAAAACTTCTGAAAACTTAGAAAACCAACACTCTAAAGGTCAAAAACACCTGGATAACTTGCAAGAAAAAGAACAACGTATGCAAGATAAATTATCTGGTTTTCAAGAACTATATGACCAAAATCAAAAGATGCTTTCTTTAGGTAGAAAAACAAATGAGCTGCTTAATAAATACTTTCAAACCAATAATAAAAAGGAATTAAATTCTAATTTTAATAAATGGGTGGCAGATTTAAAAGTAAAGCAGGTAATGAAAAATCCTGTACAACCTAAAACTAAAGCACAAAAACAAAAAGCTAAAGTTGTAGAAAAACAACAGCAAGAAATTATAAAAAAAGTAGAAAAAGAGGTTTTACAAAAAGTAATAGAAGTTAGAAAGGAAAAGAAAATTGAAGCTGCCAAAATAGCCAAAGAAAAAGCAGAATATGTATATCAAATAAATGATAGTGTAAAAGTAGTAGGCTCTAACTCTGTAGGTACCATCGATAGAATAGACAAAAAAAAGGTAACTATTAACTATGGTTTTTTTACAACCAAAACAACCACAGATAAGTTAGAGTTAGTAAAGAGAGCTAAAAAATAAAAATTCTATAAAACTAAAAAAGGTTCGCAAATTGCGAACCTTTTTTAAATATATCTAAACTAGCAAATACTAGATGTTTTTTGCTAACCAGTCTCCTACTTCTTTCGTTCCATAAGCTTTTCCGCCATCGGCTAAATCTTCAGTAACAAAACCAGCATCTAAAGCTTTATTTACAGCTGCTCTAATTGCTTTTCCTTCTTCTTGTAAACCAAAGTTTTCAAACATCATTGCTGCAGATAAAACAGTAGCCATTGGGTTTGCAATGTTTAAACCTGTTGCTTGTGGGTAAGAACCGTGTATTGGCTCAAATAAAGCATTTTCAGTTCCTACAGAAGCCGAAGGCATTAATCCCATAGAACCAGAAATTACAGAAGCTTCATCTGTTAAAATATCTCCGAATAAGTTTTCTGTAATTAATACATCATAACTATTTGGCCATTGTACTAAACGCATTGCAACTGCATCTACAAATTCGTAAGTAACCTCAACTTCTGGATAATCTTTTTCCATAGCCTGTACAGTTTCTCTCCATAATCTAGAAGTTTCTAAAACGTTGGCTTTGTCTACACAACATAATTTTTTAGAACGCGTCATTGCCAATTCAAAACCTTTTACAGCTAATCTTTGTACCTCAGCTCTTGTGTACACACAATTATCAAAAGCAGTTTCTCCTTCATCTCTTCTACCTTTTTCACCAAAGTAAATACCTCCCGTTAATTCACGTAAAAAAACCAAATCAGTTCCTTCTATTCTTTCTCTTTTTAAAGGAGATTTATCTAATAAAGAAGGGAACGTAAACGTTGGTCTAACATTTGCAAATAAACCTAATTTTTTACGCATTTTTAACAATCCTTGTTCTGGACGAACCGTTGCAGAAGGATTATTATCATATTTTGGATGACCGATAGCACCAAATAAAACAGCATCTGAAGCGACACAAATATCATGTGTTTCATCCGGATAAGGTTCTCCAACTGCATCAATGGCAGCAGCACCTGTTAAAGCAGGTTTCCAAGTAATTTCGTGGTTAAATTTCTTAGCAATTGCATCAGATACTTTTACTGCTTGGTCAATTACTTCAGGTCCTATTCCGTCTCCTGCTAATAATGCGATATTTAATTTCATTGTTTTTGTGCTTTTGGCTGTTTGCTATTGGCCATTGGCTCAATAAACAGCTGATAATTTATATTTTATTTTTATTGTTGATATCCATTCAACTAAGTTAAGAACTTATAATAAAGTCTCTTCTCTAATTAACCAGATACTCTTTTTAATTTATTTCTTCTTCGAAAATGTTCTCGATACTATTTTCTCATAAAATCGAAAATCACTCGAAATGACAAACAGTTTTCACTCGAATAACTAACTGCTTACTGCTACTGCTACTGAATACTGCTTACTGCCAGCTATATTATATTCAACATTTTCTCTGTGGCTTTAATTGCAGATACTGTTTGATCTGAATCTAACCCACGAGTTATAAATTCTTTTTCTTCTAATTTCCAGGTAATAATGGTTTCACACAAGGCATCAGAATTACTTCCTGGAGGAATTCTAACTGCATAATCAATTAAAGACGGTAAATCTCTTTTACTATGCCTTTTATACAATTTACGCAATGCATTCATAAAGGCATCAAATTGCCCATCTCCTTGTGCGTGCGCCTCATACTGCACTCCTTCTACTCTTAATTGTAAAGTTGTAGAGGGTTTCATTCCTTTTGCATGTCCTAAAACATAATTTTCTACAACAACACGTTTTTCTATCGTATCACTGTCTAAAACATCAGAAATTATATAAGGTAAATCTTCTTGAGAAACAACTTCTTTTTTGTCTCCTAATTCAATAATTCTTTGGGTAACCTTCTTAAGCTCTTCATCATTTAAACTGATACCTAAATCTTGTAAGTTTTTCTGAATATTGGCTTTACCAGAGGTTTTACCTAATGCGTATTTACGTTTTCTACCAAAACGTTCTGGCATTAAATCATTAAAATAAAGATTGTTTTTATTGTCTCCATCTGCATGGATTCCTGCTGTTTGTGTAAATACATTTGCACCTACAACCGGTTTATTAACGGGAATTCTAAACCCTGAAAAGGTTTCTACAAGCTTGCTAATTTTATTTAATGCTTTCTCATTAACCGTGATTTTTACATCCTTTAAAAAATCATTTATCACAGCAATAACACTTGCCATTGGTGCATTTCCTGCACGCTCCCCCATCCCATTTATGGTTAAATGCAAACCATTTGCACCTGCCTTAACAGCTTCCATAACATTGGCAACTCCTAAATCATAATCGTTATGACCATGAAAATCGAAATGAGTAGTTGGGTATTTATGGCAAACTTCTTTTATAAAATCGGCCGTTTCTTCTGGCGTTAAAATACCTAAAGTATCTGGCAATAAAACACGTTCTACATTTTGAGCTGTTAAAAAATCTAAATATTCGAAAACATACTCTTTAGAGTTACGCATTCCGTTAGACCAATCTTCTAAATACACATTGGTTTTAATACCATGTGAAGCAGCGGACTCGATATTTTCTTTGATGTCGGCAAAATGTTGTGCTGGTGTTTTTTTAAGTTGATGTGTTAAGTGATTTAAAGAACCTTTGGTTAATAAATTCTGAACTTTTGCACCAGCATCTAGCATCCAATCGATAGATTTTCCGCCATCAACAAAAGTTAACACTTCTATATTCTCTAAAAAATTATGCTCTGTAGCCCAAGAAGTTATTTTTTTAACCGCTTCTAATTCCCCCTCAGAAACTCTGGCAGATGCTATTTCTAAGCGATCTACTTTTAATTCTTCGAGTAATAATTTTGCTATTGTTAATTTTTCAGAAACTGAAAACGACACTCCTGATGTTTGTTCTCCATCACGCAGTGTCGTATCCATTATTTCAATCTTTCTACTTGCCATATTGCAACCTTAAAAAATATTTTTTAAAATGGTCTTGTTTCAGCAAAAGAAGTAATCTCGTTTTCGATGTTTTTTAAATAATCGATATCATCAAAACCGTTTAACATATTGTCTTTTTTGTAAGTATTAATTACAAAAGATTCAGACTCACCTGTAGCCACTAACGTTACCGTTTGGTTTGGTAAATCAACCTTAATTTCTGTTTTAGGATCTGCCATAATTGCTGCAAATAAAGTATCTGCAAATTCCGCTGAAACTTGTACAGGTAAAACCCCTACGTTTAAACAGTTGTTTTTAAAGATATCAGCAAATGCTGATGAAATTACACAACGTAATCCAAAATCGTACACAGACCAAGCTGCGTGCTCTCTAGAAGAACCAGAACCAAAGTTTCTACCTCCAACTAATATTTTAGAACCTGCATAAATTTCTTTGTTTAAAGGAAAATCTGCTTTTGGTGTTCCGTCTGCATTGTATCTCCAATCACGGAAAAAATTAATATCAAAATCTTTACGCTCAGTAGCTTTTAAGAAACGAGCAGGAATTATTTGATCTGTATCTACATTCTCTGTAGGTAAAGGATATGCTGTACTTGTAAGTACTTCAAATTTATCGTAAGCCATGTTTTTATTGTTTGTAAAGTTGAAAGTTTAAAAGTTCTTAAAGTTTAAAAAACTTTATCAAACTACTTTCTAACTTTTGTACTTTATAACTTTTATACTAATAACGTTCTTGGATCTGTAACAACGCCACTAACTGCAGATGCTGCAGCCACTAATGGCGATGCTAATAAGGTTCTAGATCCTGGTCCTTGTCTTCCTTCGAAGTTTCTGTTTGATGTTGAAACGGATAACTTTCCTGATGGAATTTTATCATCATTCATTGCCAAACAAGCCGAACAACCTGGTTCTCTTAATACAAAACCTGCGTCTGTAATAATTTTATCTAAACCTTCTGCTTTTATTTGATCTACTACTTTGTGAGAACCTGGTACTAACCAAGCCGTAACATTAGGTGCTTTTTGTCTTCCTTTTACAATAGAACAAAAACCTCTAAAATCTTCGATACGTCCGTTTGTACAAGAACCTAAAAACACAAAGTCAATCTCTTTACCAATCATAGAATCGCCTTCGTTAAAAGACATATATCCTAAAGATTTTCTGTAAGTATCTACTCCACCTTTTAAACTTTCTGCAGTAGGAATCGATTTTGTTACGCCCATTCCCATTCCTGGGTTTGTACCGTAAGTAATCATTGGTTCAATATCTGCTGCATCATAATTAAATTCTACATCAAATTCTGCTCCTTCTTCTGTATAAAGAGTTTCCCAATATTTCATTGCCTTGTCCCAATCTGCTCCTTTAGGAGTTTGAGCACGACCTTTTAAATATTCGTATGTTTTGTTATCTGGTGCAATCATACCACCACGTGCTCCCATCTCTATAGATAAGTTACACACAGTCATACGACCTTCCATAGACATGTCTTCAAAAACATCTCCTGCATACTCTACAAAATAACCAGTTGCACCAGAAGTTGTTTGCTTAGAAATAATGTATAAAGCAACATCTTTAGGCGTTACACCTAAACCTAATTTTCCGTTTACGTTAATACGCATCGCTTTAGGTTTTGGCTGCATAATACATTGTGTAGACAATACCATTTCTACCTCAGAAGTACCAATACCAAAAGCAATAGCACCAAAAGCACCATGCGTAGATGTATGAGAATCTCCACAAACAATAGTTGCACCAGGTAATGTAATTCCGTTTTCTGGTCCTACAACGTGTACAATTCCATTATTTAGATCTCCTAAACCCCAATGAGAAATACCGTGTTTTGCAGCATTTTTTTCTAAAGCATCTAACTGATTTGCAGATAAAGGATCTGCTACCGGTAAATGTTGGTTTATAGTTGGTGTGTTATGATCTGCTGTAGCGAAAGTACGCTCAGGATATAAAACACTGTTTCCTCTACTTTCTAATCCTAAAAAAGCTACGGGACTTGTAACTTCATGAATAAAATGACGATCGATAAAAAACACATCTGGTCCGTCTTTAACTTGACGAACAACGTGTGAATCCCATACTTTGTCAAATAATGTATTTGCCATTTGTTTGTTCTTTAATTATTTAAATGATAATCAGCTACCAAAAATAAGAATATATTCTGCTTTAAGCTGCTGAAAATATTTATGTATATTATACCCAACTGTTAAACCACCCTATACAATGCTGATAAACAACAAATTAACCTCTAAAAAAATACGATGTCTATTTATTTTATGGAGTCTTTAATTTTTATGATAATTCTTTAATTTTAATTCTATAAAAGTGATAAAATGGGGCTTAAAATATTAAAATAAGCTTCTCTTTATGTCTTATTCTTAACAACAAACTACACCTAAAATAAAACAAATTGTCATTTATACAGAACAACAAAAGAGTGACGAGAAATATTTTTCTTTTATTTCTTTTCTTTTTCCATTGATAAAAAAACATCTTTTATAAGATTCAATAACTAAAAAAAAATGTACACGTTATTAAAAAATAGTCATTAATAACTACTTGTAAATAACGTTTGCAAATTGGCTTAGCCCTGATTGAAACGGCATCCTTTTTATGACTTTATTAAAACCGTTATTGCAAGCAACGAAGCAATCTGCTAACTAAAAAGAGATTGCCGCAGTTTACAAAATAGTAAACCGAACAAGAATAAAAAGATATAGTGGAAAGCAGGAAATAGCTTCAAAAAATTATAGAAAAAAGCTTAAACTAGTTTCAAAATTTTATCAATATTTATTTTGTGTGCCAAATCAGACCCTTCACTTAAGGTGGCGGATACGCCACAAGCAACTCCCCATCGTAACATATTTTTAGGCGTTTCGTTTTGTGTAATGGCATAAATTAAACCCGCCACCATACTGTCTCCCGCACCAATGGTACTTTTTACAGAAATTACTGGTGCGCTCACATAGTCTATTCCGTTTTTATGCGCTATAAATGCACCGTCCTTCCCTAAAGAAACTACCACATATTGAGCTATTTGATCTGCAACCATTTTTAAAGCAAAAGCTTCTTGCTCTTCTTTTGTTTGCGCTTCTACTCCTGCTAAACGTGCCAATTCTTTTTGATTGGGTTTTATTAAAAACAACTCATTTTTTAAAACTTCATTAAAAACGGGACCAGAAGTATCTACAATTACTTTTACGCCTTTTGCTGTTAAATTCTGAATGAGTTTAGAATAGTAATCTGTTGGCAAACCAACTGGTAAACTACCACTAATTACAAAAATATCGTTGTTTTCTACTTGCTCATTTATCAACTTTTCTACCGATTCCATTTCTACTTCATTAAAAGGAGTGGTTGGCATACCAAATCTAAACTGCAAGCCTGTTTTCTCATCAAACACGGCAAAATTTTCTCTAGTCCAAATAGAAATCGGTGTTGCAAAAACATTGATATGTTGCGCTTTTAATAAATCTTTTAAATGCTCGCCTGTTTTACCTCCATAAGGAAACAAACAATGGCTATCTATAGCTAAACGATGTAACACCCTTGAAATATTAACACCTCCACCACCTGGATGATAGGTAATATCTGAACATTCTAATTTATCAAAAGGAGTCATTTCTGCAACTTTTGCGCTTTTATCTAAAGCAGGATTTATGGTAAGTGTTACAACTTTCATTTATTTTATTTTTTGATACTAGTAAAGATAGTTTTTAAAAAAATTAGTAACCTTTTTTTATTGATTTTTATTTGATAAAATCAAAAACTAATTTTCAATCTAATAAATGAATATTCATGGATTTTTTTGATAAAAAACTGTAACAATGTAAGGGTATTGGTCGTCTAAATAATGTACTCATTATAACCAACCTACCATGAAAAACTTTCTAACTCCTTTATTTTTCCTTTTTTTATTAGCTAGTTGTACTTCGCAAAAAAACTCTGAAGATTTTATAACTGCAACACAAGGACGTTATTTATTTAATGATAACGAAGTAATAGAAATCTATTTTAAAGAACACCTACTTTATGCAAAATGGCGTGGTAATAATGATTTAAAATTATTAAAAGTTAGTGACAGCGCTTTTTATATGAAAGAGTTAAACGAAAAAATACTCTTTGTACGTCAACCAAAAATGCATATTGAATTGGCTGAAAAAAGAGAACACAAAGGTGTAAAATATCATTTTAGAAAATTATTAAATGATGAAAAAACGCCTCACGAATATTTTGAAGCCAAAGAATTTAGCAAAGCCTTGGAAGCTTTTAAAGTGATTCAACAAAAGGATTCTTTAAACCCAACCATTAATCAACACACATTAAACAAGTTAGGTTATACATTTATTAAAAAAGATAATTTTGACGACGCTTTAGAGATTTTTAAAATAAATGCTATCTTATACCCAGAAAGTTCAAACGTTTTTGATAGCATGGGAGAAGCTTATTTATTAAAAAAAGATACAGTAAATGCAATTATCAACTTTAAAAAAGCGTTATCTATAAACCCAGAAAACAGCAGTTCTAAACGTTTTTTGAAAAAAATTATAAAGAAATAAATGACACTAGAAGAATTAAAATATCCAATAGGGAGAACAAATGTCCCTGAAAATATCACCAAAAAAAACATTGAAGACTGGATTTCTATTTTAGAACGTTTTCCTCAAGAATTAGAATTTTTAACCAGAGATTTATCTGAAAACCAATTAGATACTCCGTATAGAGAAAACGGTTGGACTATTAGACAAGTGGTACATCATTGCTATGATAGCCATCAAAATTCGTATACCCGTTTTAAATGGGCATTAACAGAAGATAAGCCCGTAATTAAGGCCTATTATGAAGAACGTTGGGCAGAATTACATGATGCTAAAACTGCGCCTATCTCTTTATCTATTGATGCTTTAAAGGCTTTGCACTCTAGATGGGTGTATTTTTTAAATGGTTTAACAGAGGCCGAATTAAATACAACATTTATTCACCCTGTTGGTCATAAAGAGGTTAGTTTAAAAGAAAACATTTGTATTTATGCTTGGCACAGCAAACATCATTTTGCACACATAGAAGAACTTATGATTAGAAATGGTTGGAAATAATAACGATTCCTTTTTTATAAAAAATAGTTATCTTGTAGGTTATTAATATCAATTTTATGAAAACTGCCAAAGAATATTTTGATGAATACGCTGTAAGTCATCAAAATGAAACAAACCAAGCCATACATTACGTTTGTGTTCCTCTAATTTTTTTTAGCGTTATTGGTTTACTAATGAGTATACCAACTAGCTTTTTAGAAAACACTTTTGCACTTTCTAATCCTTTACTAGAAAATTGGGCAGTAGTTGTAGGGCTTGTTATTTCTATTTTTTATCTGCGTTTGGGCTTTTGGTATTTTATTGAAATGCTCTTTATTATTTTAATATCAATTATGGCTAATTTTTTAATAGGTAATCATGTAAACCTACTGTATGCATCCATCATTATTTTTGTTTTAGCTTGGATTGGTCAGTTTTACGGGCATAAAGTAGAAGGTGCTAAACCCTCTTTCTTAAAAGATTTAGAGTTTTTATTGATAGGGCCATTATGGGTGATACAGAAATTAGGAATGAAGAAAAAATAATATGAAAGACGAAATAACCTTCGAAGATTTTTTAAAAGTAGATATTAGAATAGGAACCATTATAGAAGTGAATGATTTCCCTAAAGCTAGAAAACCTGCTTATCAATTAAAAATTGATTTTGGTGCTTTAGGCATTAAAAAATCGAGTGCACAAATAACAGATTTATATACCAAAGAAGATTTATTACACAAACAGGTTTCTGTTATTGTAAACTTTAAACCTCGACAAATTGCTAACTTTATGAGCGAATGTTTGGTTATTGGTGTTTATAATCTAGAAGGAAATGTGGTATTATTACAACCTTCTAAAGAAATTAAAAACGGAGAACAGGTTTCTTAATTCCTTATAGGTTTCAATACGGTTATTTATCCTAAATAAATGCTCCTTAATTCTTCGGATTATTTAAAATTACCAAAGCACCAATTACTCCAGGAATCCATCCACAAAGTGTTAGCAAAAAGATAATAAAGAAAGATCCACAACCTTTGTCTATTACAGATAGTGGCGGAAAGAAAATAGCAAATAATACTCTTATAAAACTCATTTTTATATTTAGTTGGTTACATAAATAAGACGTTTAAGTTTTCGTTTTGTTACAATGCCAAACATTATTAAACCAAAAACCTCTAACGATTGCATTGTCTGTAAAAACAACATCTTTATTTCCCCCATCTTTTGTTCTATAAAAAGAACTGTGTTTTTAATTACTTTAGCATTCTCTATAGAAATATACCAACTTAATAAAGAGGCAATAATTTATATGTCCTTAAATGTTTTCAATACCTTTTTTTCATATTACAAAATCACTCGAAGTGACATTTTAGAATTAAAAAAGATAAAAACACACAACAAGTAATTACAACAAAATCATAATTGCAATAAAGACAAATACTATTATTTGTCCCCATTTTAAATACACTCCTATTTTAGCGTGTTCTTTTAAGTAGTTAGAAATACTACCTGCAAGAACAGCAATCATTCCAAAAACTAAAAAGGAAACTAAAATAAAAATGCCTCCTAAAGTATAAAATTGAATAACGGTTGAGATTGTATTAGAAAACAAAAACTGAGGAAAAAAGGCTAAAAAAAACAAAGCCACTTTTGGGTTTAAGACATTCATGATAAACCCTTTTTTAAATAACGCAGCTATTGATTCTTTTTTAACACCATCATTAGATAAAACAATTTTTGCATCACTTTTAAATACTTTGTACGCCAAAAATATTAAATAACTTGCTCCTATTAATTTAATGATAAAAAAAAGACTTTCATTTTCTTTGATGATTGCAGAAACCCCAAAAGCAACTAAGGTAGTATGAACAAGGCAACCAGACATTAAACCAATAACTGTTGCCAACCCATATTTTGTTCCGTTAACAATACTTTGTGTAAGTACAAAAATATTATCTGGGCCTGGAGAAAGTGATAAAATAGAAGTTGCTATTGCAAAAGAAATTAGAATTTCTATCATAAATTTTTAATCCTTGAAATATCATTCTGAAATGAAATTTATTTAACCCTTAAATATAAACTTATTTTCAGAAACGCTTTTAAGCAGAGAAATAGCTACAATTATAAAACCTAAAGTTGTTTTAAAATGGCTTTATTAATACGTTTTACCAAACCAGGTCCTTCATAAATAAAACCAGTATACACTTGCACTAAATCTGCACCTGCATTTAATTTTTCTAAAGCATCCTTTTCAGAATGAATACCTCCTACTCCAATAATAGGAAAAGATTTATTTGATGTATCGGCTAGATATTTAATAACCGCTGTACTTTGATTTTTTACTGGTTGACCGCTTACACCTCCATTACCAATTTCTGCCAAACGCTCTTTAGAAACTGTTAGATTTTCTCTATTTGTTGAAGTATTCGAAGCGATTACTCCATCTATTTTTGTTTCACTTACCAGTTCTATAATTTCGTCTAACTGAATATTATTTAAATCTGGCGCAATTTTAAGTAAAATTGGCTTCTGTATTTTTTCTTTATTATTTAAGTTTTTACAAGCAGAAATTAACTCTAATAAATAATCTTTATCGTTCAATTTTGCATGACTACCAACATTTGGGCAACTTACATTTAGTACAAAATAATCTACATAAGGATGCAGTTCTTTAAAAACTTCGCAATAATCTTCTGTATAATTTTCTGGAGTAGTTGCTGTATTTTTACCAATATTTCCACCAATAACAACCTGTCCTTTATTCTTTTTAAGGTTTTTAATGGCAGCTTCCATTCCGTCATTATTAAACCCCATTCTATTTATAATTCCTTGATCGTCTTTTAAACGAAACAATCTTTTCTTCGGATTACCTGCTTGTCCCTTTGGAGTAACGGTTCCTATTTCTATAAAACCGAAACCAAAATTTGCCAATTCGTTATACAAAACAGCATTTTTATCAAAACCAGCAGCTAAACCAACAGGATTTTTAAAAGTAATTCCGAATAAAGTTTTTTCTAAACGCTTGTCTTCAACCACATATAAGCTTCTAAATATCGAAGAAACAAAAGGAATTTTACAAAGTGTTTTAACTAAAGAGAAGGTAAAATAATGAATTTTTTCGGGATCGAATAAAAAGAAAATTGGTCTTACAATAGATTTGTACATGCTTTACTAGAATTAATTTAAGTAGCTTATTTCTAGTTTTCAAAATTACACATTTTATAGCGATTAAACTCTAAAACATATTTCAATTTAAAAAATCACAAACAGTAACTAAAAAAAAACATTATTTAAAACAAACACTTAGGTATATCAAAAAAAACAACGATATAAAATATCTATTCTTTAATAAATTAATAAAGAACCTACAAACTCCATAAAAAACCAATGAATTAAAAAAAAATTAAAAAAAAATCAACCCTGTTGTAATTAAAATAATTTGCCTTCGACCAAGCAACCGAACTATTAAAACCATAAAAAATGAAAACAACAAAATTAGTATCAGGATTAATTTTTGGTCTACTATTAACAACACAAACAAATGCCCAAGGCTTACTCGATGGATTTACTCCTAAAAAAGGAGATCTATCTATTACAGCTTCTTACACATCTAGTAATTATGAAAAATTTTATGCAGGAGAAACTAAAATGGATGCAGTTCCTGTTCATAATGAAATTGACCAAAACGTTTATAGTCTTTATGCTAAATACGGTATTACAAACAAATTATCGGTTGTTTTAAATGCTCCTTATATTTCTGCTAAAGGAAATGGTGCTGCAGATCCTGTAAACGGAACTACAGAACAAGATGGTTTTCAAGATATTTCTATCGGATTAAAATACAATGCATATACTTTTAATTTTAATAAAGTAAATTTAGATGTAATAACTGGTTTAAGTTTTGATATCCCTACAGATTACGAACCAAATGGAATTTTATCTCTTGGTAACAATGCCTTTTCTACAAACTTAACAGCAGGTTTACATTTACAAAACGATGCAGGACTTTTTGCTACTATTTTAAATTCTTACCAATTTAGAGGAAAAACAGACAATACTGCTGGTGGAGCAAAATTTGATGTCCCAAATGCATATTATGCAACAACAAAAATAGGATATGCTAGTTCTCTTATTTATGTAGAAGGTTGGTTAGATTATTTAGCTTCTACTGATGGTGTAGATATTACTGATAGTACTTTTGCAGGTAATTTTCCTGAAACAAAAGTAGAATACACAAGAATTGGTGCAACTATTTACAAAAACATCATTCCAGAATTAGGTGCTAGTCTAGGTTTTAGCAGCGTAATTGACGGTCGTAATATTGGTAAATCGACTAACTTTTCTGTTGGATTAACTTACAACCTTAACATATAAGGATTATTTAACAAAGACTAAAAAAGCTCGTGAGAAATTACGAGCTTTTTTGATTTTAAGTTTTTCTATAGAAGAATTATTAAAACAACCTTTTTAAGCATCTAGAAAACCAACTGGAGTAGAGACAGTTTAATTTTTGTCATTCCTACAAAGTAGGAATCTATAATTGATAGACAAAATAGCTCTTAAAAATTCATTTTAAAAATTACTACTTTTAAAAGTTAGCATTTAGTCATTCTAAAATAATTTGTTTGGATTCCTGTCTACACAGGAATGACAGATATGATTATTCTTTTATATTTCTGATAGTAATACTCATTTTGTCATTCCTGCGAAAGCAGGAATCTATAATAGGTAAACAGAACAGCACTTAAAGCTTCATTTAAGAAATTACTTCTTTAAAAAATTAACAATTAAGCGTTCTTTCAAGTTAGTTTGGATTCCTGCCTGCGCAGGAATGACAAGTATGCTTATTCTTTTTATATTTCTGACACTAGTCTTACTTTTTGTCATTCCTGTAAAAGCAGGAATCTATAATTGATAGACAAAATAGTACTTAAAAATTCATTTTAAAAATTACTCCTTTTAAAAGTTAACATTTAACCATTCTAAATAGTTTGTTTGGATTCCTGCCTGCGCAGGAATGACAGATATGCTTATTTTTTTTATATTTCTGATACTAATACTCATTTTGTCATTCCTGCGAAAGCAGGAACCTATAATTGGTAAACAGAACAGCACTTAAAGCTTCATTTAAAAATTACTTCTTTTAAAAGTTAACAATTAAGCGTTCTTTCAAGTTAGTTTGGATTCCTGTCTACGCAGGAATGACAAGCATGCTTATTTTTTTTTATATTTTTGATATTTATACACATTTTTGTCATTCCTGCGAAAACAATAATCTATAATTGGTAGCCAAAATAGTACTTAAAATTCATTTAAGAAATTACTCTTTTTAAAAGTTAACATTTAGTCATTCTAAATAGTTTGTTTGGATTTCTACGAAAACAGAAATGACAAACGCTATAAAATATCATCATACCAATCGCTAGCTAAATCTAGCCATTGAACATTTTCTTCCTCAATTAATTTAATTTTCCAATCGCGTTTCCACTTTTTCATATTATTTTCTCTTGTAATAGCTTCTTCAATATTTTCGAACGTCTCAAAATAAACCAACCTATTTACACCGTACTTTTGTGTAAAACCCTTTTTGATTCCCATTTTGTGTTCATAAACTCTTCTTTGTAAATCATTTGTTACACCAATATATAATGTCCCTCTAATTTTACTTGCTAAAAGATAAACATAATATTGATGGATTGTTTTCATTTATTTTTGAAGTTTGGGTTCTTGTATACTCGGGAATGACAGATTTATTAATTCATTTATATTTCTAAAATTACTCTTTTTTTGTCATTCCTGCGAAGGCAGGAATCTATAATTGCTAAACAAAATAACTCTTAAAAATTCATTTAAGAACTACTTCTTTTAAATTTTAGCATTTAACCATTCTGATTAGTTTGTTTGGATTCCTGCCTACGCAGGAATGACAGGTATGCTTATTCTTTTGTATCTCTAAAATTACTCTTCTTTTTTGTCTTTCCTGCGAAAGCAGGAATTTATAATTGCTAAACAAAATAACTCTTAAAAATTCATTTAAGAAATTACTCTTTTTAAAAGTTAACATTTAGTCCCTCTAAAATAGTTTGTTTGGATTCCTGCCTACGCAGGAATGACAGGTATGCTTATTCTTTTGTATCTCTAAAATTACTCTTCTTTTTTGTCATTCCTGCGAAAGCAGGAATCTATAATTGCTAAACAAAATAACACTTAAAATTCATTTAAAAAATCACTCCTTTTAAAAGTTAGCATATACCCATCATAAATAATTCGTTTGGATTCCTGTCTACGCAGGAATGACAGGTATGCTTATTCTTTTGTATCTATAAAATTAGTCTTCTTTTTTGTCATTCCTGCGAAAGCAGGAATCTATAATTGATAGACAAAATAGTACTTAAAAATTCATTTAAAAAATTACTCCTTTTAAAAGTTAACAATTAAGCGTTCTTTCAAGTTAGTTTGGATTCCTGCCTACGCAGGAATGACAAGCATGCTTATTTTATTGTATCTATAAAATTAGTCTTACTTCTTGTCTTTCCTGCGAAAGCAGGAATCTATAATTGGTAAACAAAATAACTCTTAATAATTCATTTTAAAAACTACTTATAAATCAAATACTTACTTCTAACCAATTTAAAAGCATTTAAATCTTTCTGCCAGGTTTTTCTAATTTCTTGTTCTGAGATACCTTTTTCTATTTGTTCTTGTAGTTTTTTTGTTCCTGCTAATTTGGTGAAGAAATTATTAAAAAAGTCTTTAGACGTATTTTGCTTGTAAGCTTTTATCAAAAAAGACAAATCTATTTTACTCAGATTGCCAATTTCTTGTAGATTTTCTCCGTAACATAATTGGTTTTTAAACTTAGGGTATTTAGCACCTTCATTTGCTTGTGGAGTAAAAGTAAAATTGCTTTTGGTTAAAAATGGAGAACCATAAATTTGGAATTGCATTTCAGTCCCTCTACCTGCAGAAACATTGGTTCCTTCAAAGAAACACAAACTTGGGTATAGATTTATACTTTTATCATTTGGTAAATTAGGAGATGGTTTTATAGGCAAACTATATGCTGTTTGATGCGTATAGTTTTCTAACGGAATCACTTTTAGATTACACTGCATTCCGTTTTTAAGCCATTTTTCTCCGTTAATCATTTGTCCGTATTCGCCAATTGTCATTCCGTAAACTACCGGAACTTTATGCATTCCTACAAAAGAAGTATGCGCTAATTCTAAAACAGGTCCGTCTATATAATGCCCGTTTGGGTTAGGTCTGTCTAAAACAATTAGTTCTATTCCGGCTTCTGCACACGCTTCCATTACATAATGTAAAGAAGAAATATACGTGTAAAAACGCGCACCTACATCCTGAATATCAAAAACAACCACATCAATTCCGGCTAATTGTGCTGCAGAAGGTTTTTTATTTTTACCATAAAGTGATACTATTGGTAAACCTGTTTTGGTATCAAAACCATCTTTTACAACCTCGCCAGCATCTGCTTTTCCTCTAAAACCATGTTCTGGCGCAAAAACTTTTTTAACATTTATTCCGTTATAACTATATAAATAATCTACTAAATGATGGGTTACTTTTTTTGAGCCCATAACATTAGGTGCAACTTCTGCCCTTTCTAAAACAGACAATATAGAGGTTTGGTTTGCAACCACAGCCACATTTTTTCCTTTTAATAAATTAAGGTACAGATTGGTTTGCGCTGCACCTGTTTTAATTTCTAAAACCTCTTTTTTTAAACTTTGAACATTCAATTTTGACTCTTGAACTTCTTTCTTTTGGGCACAAGAAATGAGCTGAAAATTCAGCATTAGAAATAAGAATAAATATGTACTTTTGAAAGGTTTAAAATTGATCATAATTTGAATTACGAGTTATTTATTGCAAAACGCATTATTGCTGGCAAAAAGTATAAAAGTAGCATTTCATCGCCAATAATAAAAATTGCAATCACTGCAATTGCATTGGGAATTATAATTATGCTAATTGCTGTGGCAACTGGCGCTGGCTTGCAAAATAAAATTCGCGATAAAATGGCGGGGTTTAAAGGCCATGTTCAGATTGTAAACTACGATGCCAATAATTCTGATGTTTCTACTGTACCTATAAATAAAAATCAAGATTTTTATCCGAAGTTTAAAAACGTAGATGGTATAAAAAATGTTCAGGTTTTTGCCAACAAAGGCGGAATCTTAAGAACAAAAACCGACTTTGAAGGTATCATTTTTAAAGGTGTTTCTACAGATTACGATTGGTCTTTCTTTAAAGAATATTTGGTAGCAGGTAGCATTCCGAATTTAAATTTACCAAGAACCAAAGAAGTCTTACTATCGCAAACAGTTGTAAACCGTTTACAATTAAAATTAAACGACACTATTTTAGCCACTTTCTTAAAAACAGCTACAAGCAAATTACCTTCTAACAGAAAATATACCATTGTAGGTATTTACAATTCTGGTTTTGCAGAATTTGATAAAACCATGATGATTGGTGATCTTAGAGAAGTGCAAACTCTTAATAAATGGACAGAAAATGAAATTGGTGGTTTTGAAGTTATCTTAGATAGTTTTGATCATGTAGAAGAAAAAGGAGCCGAAATTTACAGTAATATTGGTGCAACTCTAAACAGTAAAACTATTTTAGAAGCCTATCCTGCAGTATTTGAATGGATTCAGCTTTTTGACAATAATGTATGGTTTATTATTGCCATTATGATTTTAGTTGCGGGTATAAATATGATTACCGCCTTACTTGTTTTAATCTTAGAACGCGTACAAATGATTGGTATTTTAAAAGCCTTAGGAAGCAACAACACAAGCATCAGAAAAATATTTTTATACAATGCCTCTTACCTTATTTTAAAAGGCCTTTTTTACGGAAACATCATTGGATTGTCTATCATTTTTATTCAACATTATTTTAAAATTATTACCCTAAACCCAGAAACGTATTATGTTAGCACTATGCCGGTTCATATTTCATTGATGTATGTTTTACTGCTAAATTTAGGTACCTTAATTATGTGTTTTCTAATGTTGATAATTCCGTCTTATATTATTACAAAAATAAATCCATCTAAGTCTATTAAATTTGCTTAACATTTGGGCGTTCCCTAAAAAGGTAGCGCTTGGAATTTATATTGAGCGTAGTCGAAATACTATATCTTTTTCTCGTACCTCTAAAAAGGATGCCGTTTCAATCGCTAACGCAAACATACTGTAAGCTTTAGTAAATACAAATTGCTAGCAGATAATTTGCGTTAGCGATTGAATGGCATGTTTAAGCTCTTTAACACTTCTTAAAAAGTGTTAAAAGCGAGTAATGAAAGTGCGACCCTTTGGGGAACGCCTAAAAAAAATTTACCTTTACAATAGATAGAAAATAGAGACCATGAAATACGCTAAAAATATATTAGAAACTATTGGTAACACACCGCTGGTAAAGTTAAATTCGGTAACAAAAGAAGTAGATGCTTTGGTATTGGCAAAGGTTGAAACTTTTAATCCGGGAAATTCTATTAAAGATAGAATGGCTTTAAAAATGATTGAAGATGCAGAGGCAGATGGTCGTTTACAACCTGGAGGAACGATTATAGAAGGGACTTCTGGAAACACCGGAATGGGGTTGGCTTTGGCCGCAATTGTTAAGGGGTACAAATGTATTTTTGTAATATCGGACAAGCAATCTAAAGAAAAAATGGACATTTTACGTGCCGTTGGTGCAGAAGTAATTGTGTGTCCAACAAATGTAGAGCCAGAAGATCCGCGTTCTTATTATTCGGTTTCTAAACGTTTGGGAGCAGAAACACCAAATTCTTGGTACGTAAATCAGTATGACAACCCGAGTAACGCTTTAACACATTATGAGCAAACGGGTCCTGAAATTTGGGAACAAACGGATGGAAAAATCACTCATTTAGTAGTTGGTGTGGGTACTGGAGGTACTATTTCTGGAACGGCAAAATATTTAAAAGAACAAAACCCTAATATTAAAATTTGGGGAATTGATACGTACGGTTCTGTGTTTAAAAAATATCATGAAACGGGTATTTTTGACGAAAATGAAGTATATCCTTACATAACGGAAGGAATTGGAGAAGATATCTTACCCAAAAACGTTGATTTTTCTTTAATTGATGGTTTTACCAAAGTGACGGATAAAGATGCTGCTGTTTATACTAGAAAAATTGCAAAAGAGGAAGGGATTTTTGTAGGAAATTCTGCAGGTTCTGCAATAAAAGGTTTGTTGCAATTAAAAGAACATTTTACTAAAGAGGATGTTGTAGTGGTTATATTTCATGATCACGGAAGTAGATATGTGGGTAAAATGTTTAACGACGATTGGATGCGCGACAGGGGTTTCTTAGAAGAAGACATTAAAACGGCCGCTGGTTTAATTAAAAATCATGGCGATACTCCTTTGGTTGCTGCACAAACAGAAGAATTGGTTTCGCATGCAATTGAGCGTATGAAAGAATATAAAATATCTCAGATTCCGGTAAAAGACATTCACGGTTTTGTAGGTTCTATTAATGAGTCGGTTTTATTACACAATTTTATTGCTAATAAAAATATTGCAGACAAACCTCTTAAAGACATTATGGGTAAACCATACCCTATTGTAAAAACAACAGCCAAATTAGAGGATATTTCTAAATTGATAACCAAAGAAAATGATGCTGTTTTGGTTGATTTAGAAAACGGAAATCATCAGATTATTACAAAATACGATATTATTAGTGCTATGTAATTTTAGGTTACGAAACTAGTTTCTGAATCTTATTATGTATATCAAAAAACACCTTTAACGAGGTGTTTTTTTTTGCATCCTATTATATATTAGAAGTATATTACCAAACGTCTTAGTGGCCTATTTAAAAAAAACAGAACCTAACTCTGGTACTTATTTTCTTCTTTTTTACAAAAAAAACAATTTTAAAAATAAGTTATGTTAAATATATAATGCAACTATTTTTTTAATAGATACTAACCTTACCCACCATTAAATAAGTGGTTCTTGTTTTTTTTAAGTAAAAAGCAACATCTCTGTTATTAGATGTTTAATTTGTTGCATCTAATTTTGTTGTGTAAAACTATCTTTAAGTTTTAAAAAAGACATATATTCTCTTTTTTAAAACCGAATAAAAGTTAACAAAAATTGCAAAATGACAAACCTATAATTTCTAATCTCTATTATTGATTTTATGAAATTAAATTCTATTTAAAAAAATATCCTCTAATAATATTTAGTAACGGAATTCTGTATTTTATCAGAAATATTTTTATTTTTAAGATAAAATCTATTTAGAAAAATTAGGTTTAAAAACGTCGTCTTACAATAAGTATTAAATTATTAGTCTATGAAGAACCTCTTGGTTTTAATACTATTTTTTTTATGTACAATTTTTCATGCTCAAAAACCTTATAAAGAATATCGTTTTGTAAATATAAAAGAAGGTATCCCCAAAGTTGGTGTGTCTTCTATTGTACAAGATCACCAAGGATTTATTTGGATTGGAACTATTGGTACTGGTTTGTATAAGTTTAATGGTATAGATTATACTTCTTATAAATTTGATGTAGAAGATACCAACTCTTTAAGTAATAACTTAGTGCAATGTGCCTTTATTGATAGCAAAAATAGGCTTTGGTGTGGTACAGAAAACGGATTAAATTTATACGATAGAGACCTAGATCATTTTAAAAGAATACAATTAAATAGTAAAAACTATTACAAAGAAAATGTACTAGCAATAGAAGAGGATTCTAAAGGAAATTTATTAATAGGGACTTATAATAAAGGCCTTTTTAAATTAAATATTAGCACACTTAAAACAGATAGAATTATAAATGAAGATTACCCAGATATAGCCATTAACTCCATACAACACACAAAACAAGGTAAAACATTTGTAGGTACAAATTTGGGTTTAAAAGAGGTAGATTTTATAGAAAATAAATTAATACATACTAGCGTTTTTACAGATCATAAAAAATCTATAAACGCACCTATAGAAAACCTATACATAGACCATAAAGATAATTTATGGATTGGTTTTCAAGGAAATGAGGGTGTTTATAAATGTGGGTTAACTAGCGATAGAAACAACAACATTATTAGCCTAAAAAAATTAGATTTTACTTCAAAAAAAATAATGCAAATCATTCAATTATCAGATAACACTATGATGATTGGTACCGAGAATGATGGCCTTTTTCATCTTGATGAAAATGATAATGTTATAAAAAATTACGTATCTAGTAAAACAGAAGAAAACAGTATACTTCATAATTCTATTTGGGAACTATTTATAGACAAAGATGATAGAATTTGGATGGGCTATTACAACAGCGGTGTTGCTGTTAGTGATAAGTTATATGATAAATTTAAAGGGATTAGAAGTTTACCTAACAAGCAAAATTCATTAAAAATACCTTCTGTAACAGGTATTGTAAAAGATAAATCTGGTAATTTATGGATTTCTACAGATGGTGGTGGTATTGATGTTTACAATACAAACACGTCTAAAATTACTCATATCAATAAAAAAAGTAATACTATTTATTCCGGACTTAACTCTGACTATATTGTTTCTTTATTTTTAGATTCTAAAAACAATTTATGGGCAGGAAGTTGGGATAATGGTATTTTTCTACTAAAAAATGGATCTAAAAAATTTATAAATTATAGTAAAAAAAACACCTCAAATATTTTTAACTCTAATACCATTAGAAGTTTTTCTGAAGACTCTAAAGGAAATGTTTGGATTGCTACTTTTTTTGAGGGCTTATACTCCTACTCTCCAAAAACAGATACCTTTAAAAAGTACAGTGCTAAAGAATTTCTAGAAAACAAGTCTTTGTGTAACAAACTTATGGTAGTATTTGTAGATTCTGAAGATGTTATTTGGGTAGGTACAGCAGATGGGTTATTTAAAATAAAAGAGTTAGAAAACAAAACGTTTAAAGTTGTTTCTTTAAGAGAAAGAATGCAAAAAGAATATGGCAACTCATCAGATGTAAGTCATATTTTAAGCATTTATGAATCTTCTGAAAAATATATTTATATCGGCACAAGAGGCTCTGGACTTTGTAAGTACAATAAAAAAGATGACACCTATACTTGGTACAATAAATCTAAAGGTTTAATAGAAGAAAATATTGCTGCAATTATTGAGGATAATGATCATAATATTTGGGTGAGTGGTAATTCTGGACTCACAAAAATAGATCTAAAAAACAATGATTATACAAATTACACCTCTAATGATGGTTTACTATCTAACGATTTTAATTTTGGTGCTGCCTTAAAAGATGAAAAAGGAACCTTGTATTTTGGAGATTTTAAGGGGGTAGATTATTTTAACCCAAAGGAGATAAAAACAAATGCGAGTTTACCTTCTTTGCATTTAACAGACTTTAAACTGTTTAATGAAAAAGTGATTCCGAAAACAAAAAACTCTCCTTTACAGAAAGTAATTTCAGAAACAAAAAGCATTCAATTATCGCACACGCAGTCTGTCTTTACCATTGAATATACAGGACTTAATTACACAAGACCAGAAAAAAACAATTACGCTTATTATTTAGAAGGATATGAAACAGCGTGGAACTATGTTGGCCGTAAAAGAAGTGCTACCTACACAAATTTAGATCAAGGAAATTATATTTTTAAACTAAAAGCAGCAAACAATGATGGCGTTTGGAATGAAGTTCCTCTAGAATTAAAAATAACAATTCTGCCACCTTGGTGGAAAACAAATTGGGCTATATTAGCTTATATATTGGCTTTTCTTTTTTGTCTTTACTTACTAAACAGCTTAACGCAAAAAAGAATAAAAGAAAAAGAAATACTTAAAAATGAACGTTTACTACAAACTCAAAACGACGATTTAAATAAAAAGAAACTTCAATTTTTTACAAACATTTCTCATGAATTTAGAACGCCTTTAACGCTAATTATCAACCCTATAAAAGATATTATTAGTAATAAAGAACTCGATTTACCACAAAGTGTTAAAAATAAACACGCTATTATTTATAAAAACACCAACAGACTCTATAGGCTAATTAATGAGTTAATGGATATTAGAAAATTAGAGCATAACAAAATGAAAATTAGAGCGAGTAAAATCAATTTAATTGAGTTTACTAAAAATATAGCCAACTATTTTCAGGAAGAAAGCATCAAAAAAAATATTTTATTAAGCGTAGATTCTGATGTACCAGATTTAACCGTTTGGGCGGATGAAAAAATGTTGGAAAAAATAATATTCAACCTCTTGTCTAACGCCATTAAAGCCACTCCAAAAGGTGGTGCTATTAATATAGATTTGTTTTCTAATCATAAATTATACAATTTGCCTTTAGTTGATAAAGAAAAACCAGTAGAAGCAATAGAAATTGTAATTTCTGATACAGGAGCAGGTTTAGATGAAATAGAAGTAGAAAAAATATTTGAACGCTTTTATCAAGTAGAAGATCAAAACAAAACATACATAGGTGGTACTGGTATTGGTTTAGAAGTTGTAAAGAGTTTTGTATATCTTCATAAAGGAAAAATTGAAGTAGAAAGTAAAGTAGGTTCTGGTACCACATTTAAAATTTTATTACCCACAGGTAATGCGCATTACTCAGAAGATCAGATTTTATATGAAAATGAAAAAACAGCCTCTAAAAAAGAAGGTTTCTTAGTAGTTAATACAGACCATATAGAAGATCAGTTAACAGAAGACACCCTTTTAAACAAAACAAAAACAGTGCTCATTGTAGAAGATAATGTAGAGTTATTAGATTATTTAAAACTAGAATTAAATAAAGAGTACAAGGTATTTGTTGCAAATAACGGTAAAGAAGGTATTAAAATGGCAAAAGAAACCTTGCCAGATGCAATTATTACAGATGTTGTAATGCCAGAAATGGATGGCTTTGTTTTTTGTAAATCCATAAAAACAGACGCATCTACAAGCCACATACCTGTTTTAATGCTTACAGCAAGAACTACTATAGAAAATAGAATTGAAGGAATAGAAAATGGTGCTGATGCATACATGGTAAAACCTTTCGATTTAAAACTCTTAAAATTACGTCTATCTCAATTAATTACAAGTAGACAATTAATTTTCGATAAATTTTTTGGAGCTATTAGTGGTGCAGAAGAAAAAATAAACTCAAATTCTATAGACAAAGAATTTATACAAAAATTACTAGAATATATAAATGAGAATATTTCTGATTCTAATTTAAGTGTAGAAGAATTAGCATCACAATTAAAATTGAGCAGAAGTCAGTTGTATAGAAAAATAAAAGCCATAACAGGTCAGACTGTTAATGAATTTATTAGAAAAATAAGATTAGAAAGAGCCAAACAAATTTTAGATTCTGGCAGAGGTAATATTAGCGAAGCTTGTTTTAGTGTAGGCTTTTCTTCTCCCTCTTATTTTTCTAAATGCTTTAAGGCACATTTTGGCATCTTACCTTCTGAAATAGAGATAAAAAAAGATACTAAAATTTAATGTTTAGAGACTAATTAGCACTTTTAAACCCCTTTATATATTAAAAAAAAGCATTTTTAAGTGTCCTCCTTCTTTTTCTCTCTAAAACAATGTAATAAAACAATTGTTGCGCCAAATGAATTAAATGTAGCATTACTGTTAAATAAAGGTTAAAGAGCAACAATTGTTTTAAAAGCTGTTTTTTTTGTGTTAAAAAAGATGCTATTGTTCTTCTATATTTGAAGAGTACAGCAATGTTTATGAAGCAAAAATACTCTAAGAAAAAATTATTTTACGAGGTATTATTAGTAATTATAATGTTATTACTACTAGTACTTATCCTTAATAATATATAACGGAAGCATTTGGTTTGTACATTGTCAATCAAAAAAAATTTAATTAACCAATTAATATGAATGATGATAAAATTTAAAGTCACGATTATTGCATGCCTACTTTTATGTGTGCAGAATGTTTTTTCGCAAAACAAGACAATTACTGGTCAGGTAACAGACTCTCAAGGAAATACTTTACCAGGAGTATCTGTTGTTATTAAAGGAACAACTAAAGGTGCCAATGCAGATTTTGAAGGAAATTACTCTTTACCTGATGTGTCACCAAACGATGAGTTAGTTTTTTCGTACTTAGGTATGAATTCTCAAACAATACTCGTAGGAAACCGAACTAAAATTAATGTAGTTTTACAAGATAATCTAGAGTCTTTAGATGAAATTGTGGTTGTTGGGTATGGTAGTAAGAAAAAAAGCTTGGTTACCGGAGCTATTTCTAGTATCGATTCTAAACAAATTAAAAGCTCTTCTAATCAAAGAGTAGAATCTGTATTGCAAGGTAGAACATCTGGTGTTACCGTATCTTCTTCTTCTGGTTCTCCTGGTTCTGGTGCAAAAATAAGAATTCGTGGTGCGGGTTCTAGTGGAAATTCAGAACCTTTATTTATTGTTGATGGTATGAAAGCATCATCTATTGCAGATATTGCTCCTTCTGATATTGCTAATATAGAAATCTTAAAAGATGCTGCTTCTGCTGCTATTTATGGTACAGAGGGTGCAAACGGAGTTGTAATTATTACTACAAAAAGAGGTAGAAAAGGAGGCTTACAAGTAGCTTTTAATTCTCAATTTGGTATTCAATCTTTAAAAACAGATATGGAGTTAATGAATGCTTCACAATTTGTAACATATATGAATGAAGCTGGTTTAACAAGTGTGGTTGATAATGGTTATGATACAGATTGGATCGAAGAAACATTTTCTACCGCTATTATGCACAGAAATGATATTAATTTATCTGGTGCTACAGATCATTTTTCTTATTACACATCTGCATCTCACTTAGATCAAGATGGTATTGTTGGAGATGGAAGCACGTCTTTTAAGAGATCTACTTTTAGAGTAAACCTAAAAGGTGATGTTGCAAAATGGTTAGAAGTAGGTATTAATTCTACTTATTCTACTTCAGATAAAAGCGGAATTCAAGAAAACAGTGATACTAGAGGTGTAATTCAAAATATGTTAATTATAGATCCTTTAACTCCTGTTACCTATGCAAATGGAAGTGTACCACAATCGGTTATAGAACGTTCTAACACAAATGGTGTACCTGTGTTAAAAGATAGAAACGGTAATGTATACGGATACCCAAGTTTTTCTACAGGAGAAGTAATAAACCCTGTTGCGTATGCCAATAACATCAATAGAACAACTGTAGATTCGTATCAATTTTTAACCTCAGCTTATTTAAAGTTTAAACCTTTTGACGGTTTTTCTTTTACAACAAGATTAGGGTATGATAAAAATCAATTTGATACAAGAAATACTATCAATCCATATTATGTTTCATCAGAAGCAGCAAATACAACCTATACAGGTTCTCAAACCATTGTAAAATCTAAAAGATGGTTGTGGGAAAACTTTGCATCTTATGAAAAAGAAGTTGGTAACCATAATTTTAAATTATTAGCAGGTTATTCTGCAGAAGAAACAAGAGTTACAACACCAACTTCTAGAAGTGGTTCTGCTTCTATTGCAGACTTTACAGGCTTTGATTTTGATTTACCAGACTTTAACACTCAAATTAACTTAATAGATCCATCACCAGATAATATGGTTTCTATGTTTGGTAGACTTTCTTATGATTATTCTGGAAAATATTTATTTGAAGCTTCTATTAGAAGAGATAAATCAGATAAATTTCCAGCAGCAAATAAGGCGGGTACATTTCCAGCATTTTCTGCAGGTTGGGTAGTTTCTAAAGAAAATTTTTGGAAAGAAAATTCTAAATTAGATTACTTAAAACTAAGAGCAAGTTGGGGACAAAACGGTAGTAGAAATAACTTAAACGGTAACTCAGACAAAACCTATATTACCTCTACAATAAACGGACAAAGTATCGACTATTTAGGAAATACTGGTTCACAAATTACCGCATATTCTAACCCTAACTTAGTTTGGGAAACATCAGAACAATTAGATTTAGGAGTAGACTTAAGGGCTTTAAACAATAAGTTATCATTCTCTGTTGATTATTATAAAAAAACTACAAGAGATGCTATTATTAACGATGGCTCTTTAATTACACCAGGTTCTGCTGGTTTTAAATCTAATGAGTTTAATTCTGGTACAATAGAAAATAAAGGTTTCGAGTTTGAAATAGGCTATGGAGATACAACAGATAGTGGTCTTAGATATAACTTTAATGCAAACCTATCTACTTTACAAAATAAGGTTACAGAAATTCTTTTTGTTCCAGAAGGAACATCTCTTTCTGGTGCGGGTGCACCTCAAAATGCTGATGGAATTACAAGGTTTACAGAAGGACAACCATCTTGGTATTTTTACGGCTATAAAACAGACGGAATTGATACTGCAACAGGAGAAGTGATTATAAAAGATACCGATGGTGTTGCAGGAATTACTTCTGCAGATAAAACAAATATAGGTTCCCCACACCCAGACGTATTATTTGGTGGAAATATAAGTTTAGGTTACAAAGCATTTGACTTTAACTTACAGTTTCAAGGAACTATAGGTAATGATATTATTGCAACGTATCATCAACCATCTAGACCTATTACCAACAAACCGGTGCATTTCTTTAATGAGAGATGGCAAAAAGCAGGAGATGTAGCTAGTTTTCCAGGTGCTGCAAGTGTAACGGGGTCTTATGAAACAGATTTAATGGTAGAAGATGGTTCTTTTATGAGAATCAAACAGATTCAATTTGGGTATACTTTACCAGAAAACTTTACCAACAAAATACATATTAAAAACTTAAGAATGTATGTTTCTTTAGATGACTTTTTCACCTTTACAGGTTACAAAGGTTTAGATCCAGAAATAGGAAATTTTAACTATAATTCTATAGGTGTAGATAGAGGTTTTTACCCAACAGCTGCCAAAGCAGTATTTGGACTTTCTTTAGACTTTTAATAAAAAAATAACATATTATGAAAAAAACATTTTTAACAATTATAGGAATTCTTTTTTTAGGAGTCTTTTCTTGTACCGATGAGTTTACAGAAAACCCTAGAATTAATGTAGAAGAATTAGAAACTTACTTTCTTGAAGAAGAAAATGTAGAAACAGCAATTATAGGAATCTATGATTTAATGCAACATAATTATAGTAAAGATTGGAGCAGCGCCTTTTTAGTAAAACTACTTCCAGGCGATGATTCTAATGCTGCAGGTGGTAACTCTAACGATCAAAATCAACTACAAAACATTGATGATTTTGCCAAAGTATCATCATCTAATGTATCTATAGCAAGTGTTTGGGACTTATATTACAGAACTATTGCACTTTCTAACTTAGTAATTAATAACATTTCTGATAGTAATTTAGGAAATAAAGACAGAGCTTTAGCAGAAGCAAAATTTATGAGAGCTTGGTGTTATTTTGAGTTAACTACCATGTTTGGTGATGTTCCTTTAAGATTAACAGTACCAGAAAAAGCTGAAGATTTTGGAATAGAAAAATCTTCTAGAGCAGCTATTTATACGCAAATAGAATTAGATTTAACTGCTGCAATTGCTGGTTTACCGGGAAAGGGACAATCTGATAACTTTAGAGCAACATCAGAAACAGCAGAAGCTTTAATGGGTAAAGTGTTGGTTTTTCAAGAAAAATATAGCGACGCTATCCCTTTCTTTAAATCTGTAATAGACAATCCTGCTATAGACTTAGAAGAGAATCCGGAGGATGTTTGGAGTATCAATAAAGAATTCGGAAAAGAATCATTATTCGAAATGGGATACATTTCTACATCAGCTAGAGACTGGGGTAACCTTGCTTGGGGTGGTAGAAACGAAAGTAACTTACACATACAACTAATGGGCCCAAGAGGTGATGGAATTTTTGATGTAACTGGAACAGGACTTATTAACGGATGGGGATTTAACTTACCTACTAGTAAATTAGTAAAAGCTTTTGAAGCTGCCGGTGATACAAAAAGAAAAGCAGCTACACTTATGACAGAAGCAGAATTAATTGCTGCAGGTGGTTCTGTAGACCCAACAGCAGCAACTGGTGGTGTAATTTGGGATTATGAAGGTGCTATTAGAATAAAATATGGTACAAAACTAGAAGACACAAGTAGTGATGGCGTTAAAGAATTAAATTACGGTACAAACTACAGACTGTTTCGTTATGCAGAAGTTTTACTTTTAGCGGCAGAAGCTTATAATAAAGACGGACAAGATGGTATGGCTAGAACAGAGTTAAATAAAGTTAGAAACAGAGCTGGTTTAGCAAATATTGATGTGAATTTAACAGGTGATGCTTTATTTGAAGCTATTGTAAATGAAAAATTCTTAGAATTAGCTCATGAAGGGCAACGTTTTTGGGATTTGGTTCGTTGGGGTAAAGCTGCAACAGAATTAGCAGGTACAGGATATAGCTCTACAAACAATCTATTCCCTATTCCAATTACTGAAATAGATAAAAACCCTAAATTATCTCTTACAGACCAAAACCCTGGATATTAAATTTATAGTGTCCCCCATAATGTCCCCCAATTTCTTTTTTTTTAAAGCAGTATGTATATTTATTCCATACTGCTTTATTTATTTTAAACACTACAACTCGCCATTTAATGTATAAAATTTTCACTTCCATTTTACTTTTTACCATTATTGTGAGTTGCTCCTTAAAAGAAGACAATAACACCTCTGTAAAATTATTTACAAAACTTTCTGCAAAGGAAACGGACATCCTTTTCAGCAATAACTTAACAGAAACAGATTCTTTAAATTATTTTAACTACTCGTCTATTTACTTAGGTGCTGGTGTTTCTGTAGGTGATATAAATAATGATGGTTTGATAGATTTGTTCTTCACAGGCAACCAAGTAAGCAACAAATTATACTTAAATAAAGGAAACCTTCAGTTTGAAGATATTACAGAAAAAGCAGCTATTTCTGGTGATAAAAGATGGTATACCGGCACCACAATGGCAGATGTAAATAACGATGGATATTTAGATATTTATTGTGCTGTTGCTGGTAAAAAAGGCATTAAAAAAAATCAACTTTTTATCAATAATAAAAATAATACGTTTACAGAAAAAGCAAAAGAATATAACATAGATGACGCTGCAAACTCTATGCAATCTACCTTTTTTGATTACGATAATGACGGCGATTTAGATCTCTATATTGCAAACTATCCTATTATACATCAATCAACTTCTAACATGGTTTATAAAAACAAAATGGACAATGCTACCCTAGCAGAATCTAATAAATTATTTAGAAATGATGGCAAAACTTTTACTGATGTTACAGAACAAGCGGGTGTAAAAAATTATAGTTTGTCTTTAGGTATTTCTGCAGCAGACATTAATAATGATGGTTGGCAAGACATCTATGTTTCTAATGATTATAGTACTCCAGACTTTTTTTACATCAATAATAAAGACGGAACTTTTAAAGAAATTGTAAAAGAAGCCACGTCTCAAACTTCTTTTTACGGAATGGGTATTGATATTGCAGATATAAATAATGATGGGTTTTTAGATATATTTCAAGTTGATATGGAGTCTAATAATAACCGTCGCCAGAAAGCAAATATGGCAAGTATGAACCCTCAATTGTTTTTCGAAACTGTTTTATATGGTTTTCATTATCAATATATGCACAACTGTTTGCAATTAAACTCGGGTTTAATAAGAGATGGAATTCCTGAATTTTCAAATATTTCTAGATTGGCAGGAGTATCATCTACAGATTGGAGTTGGGGTCCTTTATTTGCTGATTTTGATAATGACGGATTTAAAGATTTATATATCACCAACGGAACAAGAAGAGAAGTTAACAACAAAGATTTTTTTAAGAAAATAGGGCATAAAGAATATGATAAATATTCTTTATTAGAAAAAAACAAAATGATTCCGAGTGAGAAGATCAACAACTTTACATTCAAAAACTCAGGAAATCTAAATTTTGAAAACGTTGGCAAAAAATGGGGGTTAGAGAACAAAGGTTTTTCAAATGGAGCCGCTTATGCAGATTTAGATAATGATGGCGATTTAGAAATAATTGTAAACAATATAGATGAAGAAGCTACTATTTTTAAGAACAATAGTTCGGATAATGCTAACTATTTAAAAATAAAACTGAATGGTACTTCTAAAAATAAATTCGGATTAGGAACCAGAGTTTATGCTTTTACTGCGGATAAAAAACAAATGCAAGAATTAACGCTAACAAGAGGATATCAATCTTCTGTAGCGCCAGAAATTCATTTCGGATTGCATAAAACAACAATAATAGACAGTTTAAAAATCATCTGGCAAGATGGAAATCATCAAACTTTAAAAGATGTAAAAGTAAATCAATTATTAACAATTAAATATGCTGATGCGAAGCCAAACCCCAACAAAAAGGGTATCAATAAAAAACAAAGGTTGTTTACAGCAGTAGATAATTTACTACAACCAAAACACATAGAAAACGAGCTTAACGATTTTGACAAACAAGTTTTACTACCTCACAAAATGTCTACTTTAGGTCCTGCTTTGGCAGTTGCAGATGTTAATAATGATGGTTTAGATGATTATTTTATGGGCGGTTCTTTTGGCAATGCTTCACAATTATTTATTCAAAATAAAGGTGATTTTATAAAGGCTGAAATTCCATCCATAGAAAAAGACAAACTTTCTGAAGATTTAGGCGCTCTATTTTTTGATGCAGATTCTGACGGAGATAAAGATTTGTATGTGGTTAGTGGTGGTTATGAGTATGCCCAAAACTCATCAATGTTACAAGATCGGTTGTATGTAAATGATGGTAAAGGCAATTTCGAAAAGGCTCTAATTAGTTTACCAAAATTGAATAGTAGCGGTTCTAAAGCCTATCAATTAGATTATAATAATGATGGAAAACAAGATGTTTTAGTTCTTGGAAGACAAATACCTGGTAAGTATCCTTTACCCGCAACAAGCTATTTACTTAAAAATAATTCAACTTATTCAGACATAAAATTTAAAAACACCTCTACTACTCTTTTTACCAATTTAGGAATGGCTACAAGTGCAGTTATTACCGATTTTAACAATGATTCTTGGCAAGATATTATTATTGTTGGCGAATGGATGAATATAAGAGTGTTCCAAAATAACAAAGGAACTTTTACAGAAGTTTCTGAAGAAATGGGACTAACAAAAGATACTACCGGTTGGTGGTGGAGCATTAACCAAGGTGATTTTGATAATGATGGAGATACCGATTATATTCTTGGAAACAATGGTCTAAACTACAAATACAAAGCCACCCAAAATGAGACTTTTGATATTTTTGTAAATGACTTTGATAAAAATAATACAGATGATATTGTTTTAAGTTATTATAATGAGGGGAAACAATATCCACTTCGTGGAAGGCAATGCTCGTCACAACAAATACCAGGAATCAAAAATAAATTCAAAAATTATAATGAATTTTCTCAAGCTACTTTAGTAGATGTTTACGGCAAAAAGAACTTAGAAAATGCATTACATTATCAAGTAAAATCATTTGCGAGTATTTATTTAGAAAACAAAGGCGACACTTTTGTTGTGCACAAATTACCTGTAGAAGCTCAGTTTTCTAGCATTCAAAAAATACTGATTAATGATTACGATCATGATGGAAATTTAGATGCACTTATTGCAGGAAACCTACACAATTCGGAAGTAGAAACACCAAGAAACGATGCTAGTTATGGTTTGTTTTTAAAAGGAAAAGGTAATGGAACTTTTGTACCATTTTCTGTATTAGAAAGTGGTTTTTATACTTCTGGTGATGTTAAAGAAATGTCTGAAATAACAATAAATAATCAACGTTACATTATAATTGGCAAGAATAACGATGCCATACAGTATTTAAAAATAAACGATTAGTAACCGTAATTTCTACTCTAATTGGAATGAAGTAAAAAGAAATTGGATGCTAATTTCATATAAATTAAAACAAGGTTAAATCATAATAGATTTAACCCTGTTTTTTTTATTTAAAAATTGAAGTAAATTACTTTTTCAATACAAAAGAAGCTTTTAAACCTTGTGCAGCATTAGGGCCAACCCAAAGATTAAACTTCCCTTCTTCTGCAGCTTTTACCAGTTTATGATTTACAAATTCTAAATCTTTAGAAGAAATTTTAAAAGAAACCTCTTTGGTTTCTCCGCTTTTTAAGAAGATATGTTTAAACCTTTTTAATTCTTTTACTGGTCTTGTAATACTACCCACAATATCTTGTACATATAATTGTACTATTTCTTTACCATCCTTTTTACCTGTGTTGGTAATAGATACTTTAACTTCTAAATCTTCATTAAAATTAATAACATCTTTAGATATAAAAATATTTTCATATTTAAAAGTAGTGTAAGACAAACCATAACCAAAAGGAAAATGAGGCGTAAAACCAACATCTAAATAATGAGATTTGTTTCCTAAAGAACTTTGCCATGCAGCAACAGGAATTTTATCCATAGCAATATAATTTGTGCTATCTGCAGGTCTACCTGTATTTTTATGATTGTAGAAATAAGGTAACTGTCCTGCTGTTTTAGGCCAAGAAACAGGCAATCTACCTTCTGGCGATTTTATACCATTTATAATTTCATACAAAGCCTCACCTCCCATTGTTCCGGGATGCCATGCCATTAAAACCGCGTCCATTTTATCAATAAGGTTTGTAATTGTTATTGGTCTACCTGCCATAATAATTAAAACAATTGGCTTCCCTGTTTTTGCCAATTCGTTAATTAATTCTTCTTGTGCTCCGGGTAAATTAATGTTTGCTCTACTATGCGCTTCTCCAGATAAAATAGCTTCTTCACCACCAAAAAATAAAATAACATCAGATTTTTTTGCAATATCAATAGCTTCTTTAAATCCTTTTGTTGATTTATCTCTACTATAATCTAAGCCTTTTGCAAATTTAAAATTTGTATTTACTTTTTGGTACGCATTTAAAGGAGTGTTGGTCTGTTCTTTTTCTCCATCAAAAGACCAAGTACCCAATTGTTCGTGTGGTGCATTTGCCAAAGGACCAATAATTGCTACGTTTGTTTTTTCTGCTATTGGTAAAATAGAATTCTTATTTTTTAGTAAAACAGTACTTTCAATGGCAGCTTTTTTTGCTTCTGCTAAATGACTTTCTGCATAAAAATTACCCGTATGCTTTTTATTTCTATATGGATTATCAAAAAGACCTAATCTAAATTTAACCCGTAAAATATTACGTACAAATTCGTTTAATTCTTCTATACTTACTTTATTTTCTTTAATTAATTCTTTTAGATGATGCTCATAAGCCTCACTACTCATTTCCATATCTAATCCCGCTTTTGCGGCTAATTCTGCTGCCTGTTTATCATCTCTTGCAAAACCATGATACACCATTTCTATTACAGAATCCCAATCACTTACCACAAAACCATCAAATTGTAATTCTCCTCTTAAAACATCCTTTAATAGAAATTTATTACCAGTTGCAGGTATTCCATTTATCTCATTAAAAGCACTCATAACTGTTGCAGCACCAGCGTCTACAGCTGCTTTAAATGGTGGTAAATAAACATTTCTTAAAAGCGGTTCATTTAAATTTACGGTATTATAATCTCTACCTCCAATAGCGGCTCCATAACCAATATAATGTTTTGCAGAAGCTGCTATTCTGTATGGGTTGCTTAAATCATCTCCCTGAAAACCTTTTACGTAAGCGGCTCCTAAAACAGCTGATAAATAAGGATCTTCTCCTGGAGACTCTGCTATTCTTCCCCAACGGCTATCTCTAGCAATATCTAACATGGGTGCAAACGTCCATCTTATTCCTGCTCCCGAAGCTTCAAAAGCAGCAATTTCAGAAGATTTTTCTACCATTTCTGCGTCCCAAGTTGCTGCTAAACCTAAAGGAATAGGAAACAACGTTTTAAAACCATGAATTACATCTCTACCAAAAATTAACGGAATTCCATTCGGGCTTTCTTCTACCGCAATTCTTTGTAATTCATCTACATATTCTAAATTCATGATATTTAAGAAAGCACCAACATTTCCTCTTCTCACAGACTCTTTTAAATCTGTAGGTAAAGAAGTTGCACTACTAGAAACGCCTCTTAAATTGGTTTGCCCAATTTTTTCTTCGAGAGTCATTTTAGAGATAATTGCAGCTATTTTTGCTTCATGAGTGGTGTCTTTTACAAAAGAAACTTTGTTTTCTTTACAACCTATAATTATTGATAGCAATAGTAATGAAAGGACTAATTTTCTCATAATATTTTTTATTTGGTTGGTTTATTTTCGATATAAAAATTACTTTTTACTCCTTTAACACCTGGTTTTACTTTAAAAACAGATCCCGCCAAAGGGTATTTCTCTATTTCTTTTGCAGTCATATCTACGCTTGCAGAAGTAATATAAAGGATGTCTAAATTTTCTCCTCCAAATGCACAGGAAGTAATATTGTGTGCCGGAACTTCTATTTTAGAAACTACTTTACCTGTTTTAGGATTAAATCTAATTACTGCATTACCATTCCACATACCTACCCAAAGCATATTTTCTTCATCAATTGTCATTCCATCAGGGAAACCTAAAGAAGTCGGAATTTCAACAGCAATTTTTCCGTTTGATATTTCGCCAGTTTCATTATTATAATCAAAAGATTTTATGGTTGATGTTGGCGTATCAATATAATACATCGTTTTTTTATCGGAAGTCCAAACAATTCCGTTAGAAATCGTTACGCTATCAATTTTCTTTTGTAAAATATTTTCTGATGTAATAGTGTACAGGTTTGCTTTTGCTGTTTCTTGTTCTAAATGCATAGATCCTACCCAAAACCTTCCTGCCGGATCGCATTTTCCATCATTTAATCTACTTCCGGGTAATTCACTTTTCATGTCTGTAAACAAAGTACTTGCTCCGGTTTGTAAATTCATTTTATGCACACCGTCTTCTAAAGCAACCATTGCTTCTTTTTCTGTAAAAGGCACTACAGTACCAATTCTAGAAGTAGTATTTAACACTTTATTTGTCTTAGAAATCGGATTGTAAATGTTTAATTTTTTTCCTTCTATATCTACCCAATATAATTCTTGCGTTTTATAATTCCAAATTGCACCTTCACCCAAAGTTGCTTTTACTTGATACTCTAAGATAGCTATTTTTTGAGGTTCTTTTACCTTTTCTTCTTTCTTTTTAATTTTAGAATTACAAGAAAACATTGCTAATAAAATGGCGAAAAGCGATACTTTTTTAAACATACTTTATTATTTATTTTTAAGTTTACAAAATAGCCAAGGTACTCATTCTAGTTCTTTAAAAGCTTTCTTTAAAATAAACTCATGGCCTAAATTGTATGCTATTTATTTTACAAACATCTACATTTATTTTAAATAATTTAGAGATTTTTAACTGTTTTCATCTCTAAATAAAATCTAAATCAGGACTCTTTTTTAACTTAAAAAAAGCAGTATAAAATAATTTTATACTGCTTTTCACACTTACCTAACTCAAATTAAAACAAACTAAATTTTATCTTTTTTACAATATTGTTAGATGCATTTCCTACATATAAATAATATGTTCCGTCTTCTACAGACCAATTTAAAATTTCCGTATTATAATAAGCTAATGTTGCTGCATCAATAGAAATTGTAACTGTTTTTTCCGCTCCTTTTTCTAAATTTACTTTCGTAAACCCTTTTAATTCTTTTAAAGCTCTTTTTACTTTAGATTTATGCTTACCTACATATACTTGTACCACTTCTGCTCCTTCTCTATCGCCTGTATTAGCAACATTAAAAGTTACTTTTATTTGATCATTTTTAGTATATTTTTCTTGATCTAACTTTATATCAGTAATTTTAAAATCGGTATAAGACATTCCATAACCAAAAGCATATTGAGGTTTAATTTTTCGAGTATCAAACCATCTATACCCAACCAAAATATCTTCTGTATATTCTTGATTAACTCCATCTCCTGGATACGAAATCTCACCAAATGCATGTGCTGCATTGTCATTTAATTCTTTTGGAAAAGAAAAAGGAAGTTTCCCCGAAGGGTTTACATCTCCACTAACAATATCTGCAATAGCATGTCCTGCCATACTTCCTAAATACCAAGTTTGTAAAATTCCTTTTGTTTTAGAAACCCAAGGCATTTTTACGGCATTTCCTGTAACTAATAAAAATCCTAAATTTTTATTGACTTCACTAATTCCGTTAATTAATTTTTCTTGTCCGTAAGGCAAATCATAAACCTCTCTATCATCTCCTTCGCTATCTTGGTGGTGACTTTTATTTAATCCTCCTATAAAAAGAACAATGTCTGCTTTTTTAGCAACTTCAATTGCTTTTACATACAAAGAATCTTGATTTAAAGTTGCAGGCAAAATTTCATCATACACAGAAGCTCCTGTTTCATATCCCATTGTATGAATAATGGTTGCGTTTTTATATCTTTCTTTAATCCCTTGTAAAGGAGAAATTTCAAAAAGAGGTTTTAATTGAGATGATCCTCCACCTTGCGTCATATCTCTTGTTGCATTTTCACCAATTACTGCAATTGTTAATCCTTTTTTATCCTGAATAGGAAAAAAATTATCTTCATTTTTTAATAACACAATTCCTTCTGTGGCTACTTTTCTAGCAACATTATGATGCTCTTTATTATTCATTTTTCCTAAACCTCTATTTGGGTTTAAGTTTGTACGATAGATTAATCTTAAAATTCTACGTACTTTATCATCTACCAAATCTTCACTTAATTCACCATTTTTAATTGCTTTTAAAAACGGATTCGCTAAATAATAATGTTGATAATGGTTATTTGTCGTTGTACCCAAACCATCAGTTCCAGTCCCCATTTCCATATCTACACCATATAAAGCCGCTTCTTTTGTTGAATGTACAGAACTCCAATCGCTAATTACAACTCCATTAAAACCCCAATCTGCTTTTAAAATTTTATGTAGAATTTTATTATGTGTTGCATACTGACCTCTAAATTTATTATAAGCACCCATTAATGCCCAAACATTTGCTTTTTGCACAGCAGCTTTAAAAGCTGGTAAATAAATTTCATGCAAAGCTCTATCACTTACTTCTACATTAATTTTATCTCGCCAATGTTCTTGGTTGTTTAAAGCAAAATGTTTTACACAAGCGGCAATTCCGTTTTCTTGCACTCCTTTAATATAAGGTACCACCATGGCAGAAGCTAAAAAAGGATCTTCACCTAAATACTCAAAATTTCTACCGTTCATGGGGGTTCTATAAATATTTACACCAGGACCAAGAAGTACATCCTTTTTTCTATACCTAGCTTCTTCTCCTAAACTAAAACCATATTTTCCTGCCAATTCCGGATTAAAACTTGCCGCTAAACAAGTTAATGCCGGAAAAGCGGTGATAGCATCGTTTGTCCAACCTGCATTTTCCCAAGCATCCCAACTAATTTCTTCTCTAACTCCATGCGGCCCATCAGACATCCAAACTTCTGGAATTCCCAATCTCTCAACACCCTTAGTGCTAAATTTAGATTGAGCATGTGTCATTGCTACTTTTTCTTCTAAAGTTAAAATAGCAATAATACTATCTATTTTAGCTTCTATAAAGGCTGTAGATACTTGATTTTTTTCTAACTGAATTTGAGGTATTTTATGTTGAGCTTTCATAAATGAAATGTGTAAAAACAAAACAAAAATTAATAAAGGGATGTTTTTTTTGTAGGGAACTCTCATATCTAAAGTTTATTTTACTGTTTACTTTTTTTGATAAAACTACTATTTAACCACATATCTGAATAAAACTATTTGAACTAAGATTAAAACATTTGTTGCAATCTACCTCTTAACAGCCCATTTTACTTGCCAATAACACATTTGAGTTATTTGATGCTTTAGATTTTGCATTAAAATAATTTTGTGCTCTAGAGTTTTATAATACTTTAGTGCTATAAAAATTTGATTTTAATTTTTAATAAATAATAAAAATTTGAAACCTATAATTAAAACTTTATTTTTTTTAGGTAGTATGCTCTTCTTAAGTTGCCATAAAAAAGAAGCCATAAAATTGCAAAATGAGCTAGCCAAAGAAACAAGCCCTTATTTATTACAACATGCCAATAACCCTGTTAATTGGAAAGCTTGGAACGATAAAACATTACAACTTGCTAAAAAAGAGAATAAGTTAATTGTTATTTCTATTGGTTATTCTGCTTGCCACTGGTGTCATGTTATGGAAGAAGAAAGTTTCGAAAACGATTCTATTGCCAAAATAATGAACGACAATTTTATTAGTATCAAAGTTGATAGAGAAGAAAGACCAGATATTGATAATGTATACATGAACGCTGTACAATTAATGACTGGTAGCGGTGGTTGGCCACTTAACTGTATTGCATTACCAGACGGAAGACCCATTTTTGGTGGAACTTATTTTACAAAAGAACAATGGGAAAAAGTGTTGTTAGACCTCTCTAAACTTTATAACGAGAATCCAGAAAAAGCAATAGATTTTGCAACAAAACTAACAGAAGGTATTCAGAAATCTGAATTAATTACCATTAGAAAAGACAAGGCCGATTTTAAGGATACAGATATAAAAAATGCCGTTACAAATTGGCAACAAAACTTAGACACTATTTACGGTGGTTCTAAAAGAGATCTAAAATTTCCGATGCCAAATTCTTTGGAGTTTTTAATGAGATATGGCCATCAATTTAATGATCCTAAAATAAATAACCATGTAGAAACTACCTTAACAAAAATGGCTTTTGGTGGAATTTACGATCAAATAAACGGAGGGTTTTCTAGATATGCTACTGATAAAAAATGGCACATTCCTCATTTTGAAAAAATGCTTTATGACAACGCACAACTTGTTAGTTTGTATGCAAAAGCGTATCAAAAAGATAAAAACGAGTTGTACAAAACAGTAATTGAAGAAACCTTAAGTTTTGTAGCACAAGAATTAACAGACCAAAACGGTGCCTTCTTTTCTTCTTTAGATGCCGATAGTAAAAACACACAAAACCAATTAGAAGAAGGCGCTTATTATTATTTTACAAAACAAGAATTGCAAGCTTTAATTACTGATGATTACGCCTTGTTTAAAGAGTATTATAATATAAATGATTTTGGTTTATGGGAAAAAGACCGATATGTTTTAATAAGAAGTACTGCTGATAAAACTTTTGCCAATAAACATAAAATAAGTGCGGATGCACTTTCATCAACCATAAAAAATTGGAAAGCAATACTTAAAAAAGCGAGAAAAGAAAAAGCAAAACCGAATTTAGATAATAAAGTTTTAACTTCTTGGAATGCTTTAATGATTAAAGGATATACGGACGCATATAATGCTTTAAAAAACGAAGCATATTTAAAAACGGCTCTTAAAAACGCTAATTTTATTTTAAATAATCAATTACAAAAAGACGGAACTCTTTATAGAAATTACAAAAACGGTAAAAGTACTATTAATGCCTATTCCGAAGATTACGCTACTTTAATAGATGCTTTTATTAATTTGTATGAAGTTACTCTTGATGACAAATGGTTACATGAGTCTAGAAAATTAATGGACTTTACTTTAGAAAACTATTTTAATAATGAAAACAATATGTTTTACTTTACGTCTAATAAAGATGAAAAATTAATTTCTAGAAAAGTAAAAGTTGATGATAATGTAATTGCTTCTCCTAATTCTATTTTAGCAAATTGTTTGTTTAAACTTAGCCTTTATTATTCAGACACTAACTTTAACAAAATTGCAAATCAGATGTTACATAATATAAAAGATGATGTTTTAACAAATCCTTCTAGTTATAGCAATTGGTTAAATTTAATGACCAATTATACAAGACCTTTTTATGAACTGGCCATTGTTGGGCATAATGCAACGCTTCTTAAAAACGAGTTGAAAAATTACTACATTCCTAATATAATTATAGCCGGAGATTTTAAAGAGAACAACACAATCCCTTTACTAAAAGATAAATTTATTACAGATGAAACCTTTATGTACGTCTGTAATTTAGGAACCTGTAAATTACCTCAAACAGAAACCCAAAAAGCAATTGCATTAATAGATAAATAAAGCACAAAAAAAACATCTCTCTCAAGATGTTTTTTTTATTAACTAATTCAAATTATTAACACAATGAAAACAGTTTACTACGTTGTCTTCATTATTATAAAAAGCAACATCTGTGCCAAAATATAATTGAACTATTCTTTTAGATAAGTTTAACAGTTTTACAAACTAACTCCTCTTCTTTTTTACATTATACTCATAAGGTATGCGCTTTTTTAAAGCCTCTACAATATTATAAGCAGCAGGACAAATAGCAGTATTGGCCACAGTTAAATCGGTAATACCTATAAATTTCTTACGATTTGTATGTGGGTATTCTGCACAAGCTTTAGGGCGAACATCATAAATAAAACAAGTATTATCACTTTCATCTAAAAAAGAACAAGGCGCCGTTTTTAACACCATAAAATCATCTTCATCTCTTTGTAAATATTGCTTTTGAAAATCTGCCACTTTCATTTTTAAATGCTTAGCAATACGCTCTGTATCTTTATCTGTAAAAATTGGGCTTGTAGTTTTACAGCAATTTGCACACGTTAAGCAATCTGTTTTTTTAAACTCTGCATCGTGTAATTCTTGCACAACATAATCTAAATTTTTAGGTACTCTTTTTTTAAGGTTCGTAAAATATTTTAGGTTTTCTTTTTTAGCATCTTCTGCTAATTTTGGTAGTTGTTTTAAGCGTTTTTCCATTGTGCAAAAATACAATTATTCTTAACCAAAAATCATTCTAAAAAACAAATAAAAATATGTAATTTTGCAATTCAATTTTCGATACTACATGAGCATTCAAAACATTATAGAAACCAAAGTAAAAGAAGGTTTTTTAGCTTTATACAATATAGAAATTCCATCTGTAGAATTTCAGGCAACCAGAAAAGAATTTGAAGGAGACATTACCGTAGTTGTATTCCCTTTATTGCGTTACAAAAAAGGAAATCCGGTACAAATTGGTGAGGATTTAGGAAAATATTTGGTAGAAAATATAACAGAAATTACAAATTACAACGTAGTTAAAGGGTTTTTAAACTTAGTAATAGACGATAGTTTTTACACAAATTTCTTTAATACCATTTATACAGATACTACTTATGGATCTGTTTCGCCAAAGGCGGATGAAAAAGCAATGATGGTAGAATATTCATCGCCAAATACCAACAAACCTTTACATTTAGGGCACGTTCGTAATAATTTATTAGGCTATTCTGTTGCAGAAATTATAAAAGCTGCTGGTAAAAAAGTCTATAAAACACAAATTATTAACGACAGAGGTATTCATATCTGTAAATCTATGTTGGCTTGGGAAAAATTCGGTAATGGAGAAACTCCAGAATCTACCGGATTAAAAGGAGATAAATTGGTTGGTAATTACTATGTAAAATTTGACCAAGAATATAAAAAAGAAATTGCGCAATTAATTGCGGAAGGAAAAACAGAAGAAGAAGCTAAAAAAGAAGCTCCGTTATTTGTAGAAGCACAACAAATGTTGCTAAAATGGGAAGCTGGAGATGAAGAAGTTGTAGCGCTTTGGAAAGAGATGAACTCTTGGGTGTATAAAGGTTTTGAGGTTACTTACAAAAATATGGGTGTAGATTTTGACACGTTATATTATGAAAGTAATACCTATTTATTAGGAAAAGATGTGGTTGCACAAGGCTTAGAAAAAGGTGTTTTCTATAAAAAAGAAGATGGTTCTGTTTGGTGCGATTTAACTGAAGATGGTTTAGATGAAAAAATTGTGTTGCGTTCTGACGGTACTGCCGTTTACATGACACAAGATATTGGTACTGCTATACAACGTGTAAAAGATTATGCAGATGTTGGTGGAATGGTATATACGGTTGGTAATGAGCAAGATTATCATTTTCAGGTATTATTTTTAATCTTGAAAAAACTAGGTTTTGATTGGGCTAAACAGTTACATCATTTAAGTTACGGAATGGTAGATTTACCTTCTGGAAAAATGAAATCTAGAGAAGGAACTGTTGTAGATGCGGATGATTTAATGGTAGAAATGACAGAAACAGCTAAAACTATTTCGGAAGAATTAGGAAAATTAGATGGCTATTCTGATCAAGAAAAAAATGATTTGTATGAAGTTATTGGTTTAGGAGCATTAAAATATTTTATTTTAAAAGTAGATCCTAAAAAGAGAATTTTATTCGACCCAAAATCTTCTGTAGATTTTCAGGGAAACACAGGTCCTTTTATTCAGTATACCTATGCTAGAATTCAGTCTATCATTAGAAAAGCAGATTTTGATTATTCACAACCTGTAACTATAGAATTACACGAAAAGGAAAAAGAATTGTTAAAACAATTAGAATTATATCCAGAAACGGTGCAACAAGCAGCTGCAAATTATTCGCCAGCAATTATTGCAAATTACACCTATGATTTGGTAAAAGAGTTTAATTCTTTTTATCAGAATGTACATATTTTAGGAGAAGAAGATTTAGATAAAAAAGTATTTAGAGTTCAGCTATCTAAAAAGGTTGCCGAAACGATAAAAGCTGCTTTTTTATTGTTGGGAATTCAGGTTCCCGAGAGAATGTAAAAAACTAAAATTTATGAAGAAAAAAATTACAATTTTATTAATATTTATTTCTTTAAACATATCCTCCCAATCTTTTTTTAACACCTATAAAAAAGGAACTTTGCATATGAGAGACGGTTCAGATTTAAGAGGTTTACTAAAACTTAGCAGTGGTAACAAAATAAAGTTTAAAAAAACAAAAAAAGACAAGAAACAAACTTTTGATTATAAAGAAGTTAGTCGTGTAAAATTCCTTTTTGAAGAAGAATTTCTTTATAAAATAAATATTAAATCCAAAAGACACCTACTAATTAAAAGAGTAGTTAAAGGTAAACTGAATTTATATTCCTTAATAAGTTATAATCCTGGTTTGTTAATGGGAAATCCTGGATCACCTGTTATAGGAGCAAGTTCACAAACTATTTATTATGTAGGAAAAGAAAACTCTGATTATATAGAAGTACTTCCTAGCATAGATAAGAAAAAGTTTATTAAAATTCTATCAAAACAAACTTCTGATTGTCAAGAGTTTTTAAATATGATAAAAGATAAAGAGAATATCGAATATTTTTTCGAAAAAAAAGAAAGTGAGAGCGAAAGAGATTTTATAAAAAAAGACTCAAGGATAGAACAAATGATTAATTACTATAATTCTCATTGTAATTAAAATATTAAGAAGGAGAGAATGTAAATTAGTTGATACTAGCATTGGCTATAAGTATAAAAGTTAGTAAATTAGCCTGCGTTAGGGATTGAAGTGGCATCCTTTTTTGTTTTTACAAAAAAGATACAACGGAAAGCCTGTTAAAACGCCCAAAACAGAGAAATAAAAAGTTAAATATACAATTATGAAATACGACATCATTATTATTGGAAGTGGACCTGGAGGTTATGTTACAGGGATTAGAGCTTCTCAATTAGGCTTTAAAGTTGCCATTGTAGAAAAAGAACACTTAGGTGGGATTTGCTTAAACTGGGGATGTATTCCAACAAAAGCATTGTTAAAATCTGCACAGGTTTACGATTATTTAAAGCATGTAGACCAATATGGTTTAAAAGCGGAAGCTATTGATAAAGATTTTGAAGCTGTAATTAAAAGAAGTCGTGGTGTTGCCGAAGGAATGAGCAAAGGTGTTGCTTTTTTAATGAAGAAAAACAAAATCGATATTATTGATGGTTTTGGAAAAATAAAAACGGGTAAAAAAGTAGATGTTACTGCTGCCGATGGTACGGTAACTGAATATAGTGCAGACAATATTATTATTGCAACAGGTGCACGTTCTAGAGAGTTACCTAACTTACCACAAGATGGTAAAAAAGTAATTGGTTATAGACAAGCAATGAATTTACCAAGCCAACCAAAATCTATGATTATTGTAGGTTCTGGTGCTATTGGTGTTGAGTTTGCTCATTTTTATAACTCTATGGGAACTGAGGTTACTATTGTAGAATTTATGCCAAATGTAGTGCCTGTAGAAGATATTGACGTTTCTAAACAATTTGAGCGTTCTATTAAAAAATCTGGAATTAAAGTAATGACAAACTCTTCTGTAGAGTCTGTTGATACTTCTGGTGAAGGTGTGGTTGCTACTGTAAAAACTAAAAAAGGAGAAGAAACTTTAACAGCTGATATTTTATTATCTGCAGTTGGAATTAAATCTAACATTGAAAACATTGGTTTAGAAGATGTTGGGATTATTGTTGACAGAGATAAAATTTTAGTGAACGATTTTTACCAAACTAACATACCTGGTTATTATGCTATTGGTGATGTGGTTCCTGGACAAGCTTTGGCACACGTTGCTTCTGCAGAAGGAATTACTTGTGTTGAGAAATTAGCTGGCTTACATACAGAACCTATAGATTATGGTAATGTACCTGGTTGTACGTATGCGACTCCAGAAATTGCATCTGTTGGTTTAACAGAAGCAAAAGCTAAAGAAGCGGGTTACGAATTAAAAGTTGGTAAATTTCCTTTTTCTGCATCTGGTAAAGCAAAAGCAGCAGGTACTCCTGATGGTTTTGTAAAAGTAATTTTTGATGCTAAATATGGCGAATGGTTAGGTTGCCATATGATTGGTGCTGGTGTTACAGACATGATTGCCGAAGCAGTTTTAGGACGTAAATTAGAAACTACTGGTCATGAAGTTTTAAAAACAATTCATCCTCACCCAACAATGAGTGAAGCTGTTATGGAAGCAGTTGCGGATGCTTATGATGAAGTAATTCACTTATAAAGTTACCGTTATTACAAGGAGACTAGAATAATGTAATTTATTATTTTTTTAAATTATAAGATTACCACAGAAGGTAAAAAACTTTCTTAGTAATGACATTAAACGATAAAAATAAACCATTAATCGAAAACCGAAGCACCTCGCTTCGGTTTTTTTGTAGTTTTGAATTCTAAGCAAATAACTATAAAAGAATTAGAATGAAAGCAAAATATCAAGAAGTATTAAATTTAGGAGAACAATTAGCAATCCAAAATGGAGATGTAAAAGAAGAAAATGGAGTTTTACATGTAACCGGAACTGCAAAAAATCAATATGAAAAAAACCTTCTTTGGGATAAAATAAAAGAAATTGGAGGAGAAAATCCTAGCGATATTATGGCTAATATTGATGTTGAAGACACTTCTGTATTTGCAATTCATACTGTAAAAAGTGGAGATACATTAGGTAAAATAGCCAAACAATATTATGGTAAATCAAATAAATACAATGCTATTTTTGAGGCAAACAAAAGTATTTTAAAAAGTGCAGATATTATTTTAGTGGGGCAAGAGTTAGTAATACCTAATTTATAGGGAACTATAAATTATATTTTTAAAACCGAAGTAATTTTACTTCGGTTTTTTTGTTTTTAAATAAGTGATTTTTCAAGTCCTTTTTCTATGTTTTTCCAAAAATAATTCCAAAAAGATCTTGTTTTATCTCTTTCTAGATTATCTACTGTTACTTTTACCAAACCATTTTTAGAAGAATCTTTTATAAACAGGTTTACAAGCCAACTTAGAACAGTCTTCTTATCCTTTTCTTTATCTAAAATTTTAATATTAAAATTTTTAAAATCTACATCTAACTTTCCATTAGAAACAGAGTCATTCCCTTCAAAATCAAAAAACATTTTATCTATAAAACCATCCATTTTTACATTCATAGTTGGTAATAAAAAAGAACTCATATTTTTAGAAGTAATATGAAACAAACCTCCTCTTATTCTAAAATTATCATTTTTGTTAGCAACATCAAAAGTCCAAATTATTTCTAAAGGAGATGCTTTCATAAATTGAGATGTAATTTTAGCTGTAGTTAATTTTGTTTTTTTATTGGTTTTATTATTAATATTAACTATTTCGGCATTTAAATCATCAAAAATTAAGACGCCTGCTTTGTTCCCCTTAATAGTATATTCTTTATAAACTAATTGAGAGTTTACTATATTTAACTTCTCTACATTTATATTAAAGGGTAAATCTCTTAATTTTTTACTGTATAAATCTTTTCTTTTGTTTGGGTGCTCTAATAAAGTAGCATCTAAATATAGATTAAAAAAAACCTCATCTAATAAAATATGTTTAGATGAAAAACTTAGCTTTTCTTTTTCCTCTATTTTAAGATCATTAATAATTATTTTTTTACTAAATAAAGTTAGTAATTCTTTTTCTTCGGATACAAAACGGATATATTCTTTCTTATTTTTTAAAGGAACAATTTCTAAACTATCTATAGATAAATTACGCTCTTTAAAGGTTAATTTAGAAAACTTAACTTTTTGAAATTTAGAATATTGCGTTTCTAAATAAGTAATAGAAGATTCTATATTTGAATATGAAAAAGGTATCGATTTACTTAAGGTTGAATCTAACTTAAAATTTTCTACTTTAAAATTAATGCTTTTAACCTTAAAAGGAAAATTATTATTTTTTAATACATCAATTTTAAGGTTATCTATATAAATTGCACCTATCTCTAAGTCTACTACGCTATCTTTTGAAAAAGACTTTAGTGGTTTATCATTTTTTATAACTTTTCCGTTAATCTTTGGGTTTGTAGCTTTTAAACTAGCAACACGTATAGCATTATTTTTAATAAATTGATAGTAAGAAACTCCTTTTACTTCTATTTTTTCTACCTTAAAAATAAGACTATCTTTTTCTTTAAAAACGGTATTTAAAGTAATATTTCCTAAAAACAAATTCATAGAAATATTAGTGTAACTTATTTCTTTAGATTTTAAATAATCGGCTACTTTATCTTTTAGATAATTATCTGCTACCGCATAAATAGAGATAATCATAAATAAAAACAACATTAAATATCTTTTCTTTTTCATAATTATTAGTTTAAGGCAAATTTAGATTGATAATTAGTCTTTTATTATAGCAATAGATATTTTGTTTAACTGATATCATTCAATTTTAACTAAAAATAGAGCAAGCATCAATTTTGTACCTTATTTTACCTATTTAGCTTCAAAAATTAATGTTTATATTTGATTATCAACTAACTATAAAAAAATAAGCTATGAAAAATGAACATCAAACTGAAAATGATTTAATTATTTCTTACAAATTATTAAGAAAACTAATAGGTTCTATTGGTGTTTTTTTACCTGTAATTTTAGGGTTTGGAATGCTATACTTTGATAAAGCAGATTTTATTAAAGACTCTATAAGTGATTATTATGGCACTCAATTAAGAGATGTTTTTGTTGGTTTTTTATTTGTACTTGGTTTTTTCTTATTTTCCTATAAAGGATATAAAAGTGAAGGAAAAGGACTTTTATATAACGATAATTTTTTTGCTAATTTAGGCGGTGCATTTGCCATTTGTGTAGCATTATTTCCAACTACAAGTAAAATTGCATTTATAAGAACAATCCACCTAAGCTCTGCTGTTCTGTTATTTGCCGTTTTTACTTACTTCTGTTTAGTTATTTTTAGAAGAGGTGTTGCTATTGAAAAACGTTCTGAAATGAAAAAATTAAGAAATAAATTTTATTTAGGATGTGGCATCTTAATTATACTATTTGTAGGTAGTGCAGGTCTTAGTTTTATAGTCATGACAGAAGAAGCTAGAAACGAAACAAACATTATCTTTTACTGCGAAACATTAGCTCTTTGGGCTTTTGGTTTTTCTTGGTTAATAAAAGGTGAAGCCGTTTTAGAAGATACAAGTAAAAAGCAAAATTGATAAAAATTTAAACTTACTTTCTAACCAATAAAACAAAAGCACTATTTTTGCCATTGAAAAAACTTACATGATTACAAAAAAAAACGTATTCTTAAAAGAAACGCTTAAAGCCCTCACCAAACTTATAATTGCAGGAATACTAATTGGTGTTTTAAAACAATACGATGCTATTATTGCAGGTATATTAGTACTTAAGATTATACATAATATTTACAAAGAAATTATACTGCCAAAAACAAATAAGAATTGGTTGCTGTTAATAGGTATGATATTAACTGGCTTTGGTGGAATTGTTGGAGAAACTTGGGGCGTTGCAAATGGTTACTGGGAATATCATGAAGTTACAAGAGAACTACCTCTTTGGTTACCTTTTGCGTGGATGTTAGCTTTCCATTATTTATATAAACTAGAACGTAATTTAATTCCTTTATTAAAGGAGCAAAGTCAAAAAAACAAGATTTTATTAGCTATTTTATTAGCATTGATACTTCCTGCTTTTGGTGAAGTAATTACTATTTATTTAGGAGTTTGGACCTACTATTGGCCATATCAATTACTTGGTGTGCCATTATATGCTTTTATATGTTTAGTATTTGTGCACATGTTAGTCTATACTATTTTACACTTTATTTGTAAAAAGTATAAAATTAATGATGTAGTTTTTAACTAATTCCTCTTTTGTCATTTCGAAATGAGCTTTTTAGCGATTGAGAAACCTCATAAAAAAACTAAAAAATCTACATCATTAAGATTAATAAAACACTTTCACTCAATTATGTGATTCCTCTTCGTTCCTAATTCGGAATGACAAACTGAGTTTCGATTCGGAATGAGCTTTTTTGCGATTGAGAAATCTATTATTTCAAACAAAAAAAAGGTTCAATCAAAATGAAATTTGATTGAACCTTTTTTTATAAATATGTTTTCTTATGAAGAAAATAAAGAAGTTTAATCAACAACCTCGCACCAAGAGTACGAATTATGCTTCCGAAACATGTTTTTTCATTTCGAGGCAAGCACCTGGTAATTAAAACCTTGGCTATCGCCCTGCGATTAAAATCTCCAAGCAACAACTCTTGTTACTTTATTTCCTTGATGCATCGGAATAATTTTAAACTCTCTAGCTCCTAATTTAGCTGAAGATTTCTCTAAACTTTTTACGTTTTCTTTCTTAGAAACCAAACTTGTAAACCATTTACTAGTTTTAGGAAACAAAGAACTTTCATATAAATAATTATGTAAAAAAGCTTTCTCTCCACCAATGTACCAAAGTTCATTATTGTTACCTGCAAAGTTTCTAACAGCGTTATTACCTAAATTTCTAGATTTTCTACCGTTTGCTCCTTGTGCTTCTTCTGCCGATTTGTAAAAAGGCGGATTACACATTACTGCAGAAAAAGAATCATCATCTTTTAAAATTCCTTTTAAAATTTGCGCTTCATTTTCTTGGTGACGTAACTCAATTTTAGCACTAAGTTTATTATCATCCATAATATCTTGTACAGTATCTAAAGAATCTAAATCGATATCTGTAGCAACAAAATTCCAATCGTATTCTGCAATACCTAATAAAGGATAAATACCAGTTGCTCCTGTACCAATATCTAAAATTTTAATATTATTTTCTCCAGAAAGTAAATCTGCTAAATGATGAATATAATCTAAACGTCCTGGTATTGGTGGACATAAATTTTTGTCTCCAAAATGCCAAGTAGAAATTTTATCAAAAGAAAATAATAAGGCTTTATTCAATTCTTTTACTGCTTCCGGATTTGAAAAATCGATGGTAAAAGTACCAAATTCGTTTTTAGCAACAAATTCTTTTAATGCTGGGTTTATAACATTTAATTCTTCAAAATTATATCCCTTGTTGAATTTGTTCTTTGGATGTAGACCTTTATCTTTCATTTATTTATTTTATTTCTTATTAATTAAAATTGATATTTTAAACACTTCACTATTTTTTTCTTAAAAACCTAACCCTTTACAAGCACACTTAACTCTCTAACAATATTCACGTTAATTATTAACACATAAAATAGGCATTCTTACTCACACTACATTATTACTACATCGTAAAAAGCAACCTTATAAACCTCTATATTTGAGTAGATAAAAATCCCCCACATTACATTTAAACAAATGCCATTTTAGAATCTCTATAATGGCATTTTTTTTTATAATTTTTCTAAAAACAATGTATATAATATTGTCTTTATTTAGTTTTATTTTTTGTTGAACTTAATTTTTATAAAAACCAAAAAACAACTTCTTTATTTTCAGATTCAGAACAAATTAAATTCATGTTTTTTTTATCTGTAGCAACTATTAAGCTAATCATAAAAAATACGTCCGTTTATACACTAATTATACTTTTAAGTTTACCCTTTTTGTATTCAATAACGTTATTTTACCTCTACTATTTTTAGATAAACACCTTTTTTTAAATACTTCAAAAAAAGTTATTTAAAAAATTAACACAAACACAAAAAAACATAAAAAACTAAATACCAGTACATTAATATAAAAAAAATAAAAATACGTAAAACTACTTCTACTACATAGATACTACATCTCTAAATAAAACAACATAGTTTTATACTTTTACAAAAAACAACACCCCCCTACTTGTTAATATATAATGTCATTTTAGATTTTCTAAGATGGCATTATTTTTTTTATAATTTACTTAAAAACTCCTGTAAGGTTTCGTTTTCTAGTTCTAGTTTTTTCTTAATTCTATACCTTGTGGTTTCTACACTTCTTGGAGATAAACTTAAAATAGTTGCCACTTCTTTACTCTTTAAGTTTACAGCTATATATGCACAATGTTTTTGCTCTGTTATAGATAAATTTGGTAATTTTTTTAATAACCCTTCAAAAAAATAGGGTCTGTTTTTGGTAAATTGAATTTTAAAATCCTCCCAAAAATCCTCTTCAGAAATAATTTCTTGTAAAGATCTGTTTATAGAATGCATTTTAACACTTTTTATACTTTCTTTTTCTTCTATAAGTGTAGTAATCTTTTTTATAACATTATTTACAGCATCTTTATAATTAGAAATTTTTAGTGTTTTAGTTAATAATGTATCTTCATTAAATTTTAATAAAGATTTTATTTCTTCATTTTTAGAAATCAATCCATTATTGGTGTCTTCTAATTTTGCGAAATTACATAAAAGTTGATCGTTTAAGGCTTCTTTTTCTTCTAAAGAAATTTTAAGTTTATTTGAAAACTGATAACTCCTTCTTATAAAATAGAAACTAATTAATAAAAATAAGATACTACCAACTGTAATTATTCTATGGTTATAAATAATCCTTTTATTACTTTTAAGTAATTCGTTTTCTAAAGCATTTTCAGTATCTAAAAAAACATTATTTTTTTCATTTTGATATTTAATTTTTAATAGCAACAAAGAATCAGAAGATTTCATAAATTGATAAGCTAAATCATATTTCTTTTGTTTTTTATTTAGTTGCGCATAAATAAGGTATATAGCCCTATAAGACTTTATAAGATCTTCTTGTTTTTCTTTTCCTTTAAGCTTTTTTGTGATTTTAATTGCTTTCGATAAATTAATTTCGGCTAATTGATAATCTCCTAAATTTACGTAAGCTTCTGCTAAAAATGTGTGAAAATATTTTAATCTTGTTTGCTTATAATTACTTTTCTCTATAGCAGCAATTCCTTTTTTAGCATTTGCAATAACTTTTGTCCAATCTTTTAAATTAGCATGCAACCTACAAAGGCTAAAATAAGTATCTACAACAAACGTTTTATCTTTATTTTTTTCTCCATAAAAAAGAGCTTTGTTATAACTATCAATAGCTAACAAGCTATCTTTCTTATTAGAATAAAATATTCCTAAAAGGTTGTTAAGAGCTGTTTTTACTTCGTAATTATTACATTTTTCAGCAAATAAAACTCCTTTCTTTGCATTTTTTACAAGACTATCACCTTCGTTTAAAGTATAATGTTTTAATGCTCTTAAATGATATACTTTACTTAAAATACAGGGATCATTAAAAGTGATACTATTATTATCTATAAAAAATAAAACTGGTAATAAAGTACTTGTTTTATCTTCTAATTCTGAATCTAAAAAAGCTTGGTTTATTTTTTCTTCTAAATTATTAGTAGTTATCTTTTTGTTGCTATTCTGATTAGAGCAATTAACAAAAGTTAGAATCAGTAAAAATAGATAAAGGCCTTTTAAATTCAACTTTAATAGTTTAAACAAACATTAAATAAAGCTTCTAATTTACAAAGTAATTACCGTAAATTCAAGTAACAATGGTTTTAATGTAGATTTTAATATCTCTATAAAAGAACCTCCATATTCTAAATAATATTCAGAAAAATTACGTTGACGTTCTTCTAAACTTTGGTTTGGTAAAATTTCATTTTGAAGTAGTGTAATTCTATCAACTAAATCTTTTTGTCTTCTTTTCTCTGCTTTTAACAAACGTTTTTGCAGGTTTTCTAAACCTTTAACTTGTTTTCTTTCTTGTGCTTTTACTGCATTTACAAAAGAAATGTCTGTTTTTTTTGCTACTTCTTTCAATTCTAAAAATTGCTTTTCTAAAAACTGAATTTTTTCATCAAAATTTACTTGAATATCTGAGTTTTCGGTTACTTTTTGAGATAATAAATCATATTGGTCTAAAAACAACTCCTCTAAAGAGATATTTAGTTTTTCTAATTTATTTGCTTGTTTTTCTGAAACTACTTGTACAGAATTACGTAACAATAAAATAGGAAACGGAATGGCTACTTTTTCAAAATAATCTTTTAATTCTAACCAATACGCCATCTCTCCTCCTCCTCCTAAATAGCAAAGGTTTGGTAAAATAACCTCTTGGTATAAAGGTCTCATAATTACGTTTGGCGAAAATGATTTTGGGTTATCATCAACTTCCTTCAAAATTTCGGCCTTGGTAAAAGTAATATTTGTGTTATTTACTTTATAAATTCCGTCTTCAAAAAGAATACGTTCTCTAAAATCAGCCCCCAAATAAAATAAATTAATCTCTCTTGGGTTTACTTGAATTTTATATGATTTTTCTAAATCTTTAATTGTTTTAGAAACTGCTTTAAAAGAAGTTTGGTTTTCTAATTCGTCTTTTACAATAGGACTAAATAATTCTTTTAAACTAGCATCATCACCATCTAAAATAACCAAACCATACGCACTAAACAATTCATTTGCAATATAACGCGTTGCATCCGCTAAATTGTTATGCTTTAAATAACCATCAGAAAATAGTTGTTTTAAAAAAGTTGCATTTTTAGAATTGCCTAAATGATTAGAAAAAACATCAAAAACAGCATCTAAACCATCAGTAGAAAATCTACCAACAGCGCCACCATCTTCTCTATTCCACATTACTTTTTTACCATCAAAATTAAAGTAATTAATTTCTTCAAAATCATGATCTTCTGTTGCCATCCAATAAATTGGAACAAAATTTTGCTCAGGAAATTTAGTTGCCAATTCTTCGCACAAATTAATGGTAGAAAGAATTTTATACAAAAAATACAATGGCCCGGTAAACAAATTTAATTGATGACCAGTAGTTACCGTAAACGTATTTTGAAGCTTTAAACTCTCTATATATTCATTCGTTTTCTCTGAAACGTTAAAACCTTGATACTGTTTTTTTAAAGCATCTACCAATACCAATCTAGATTGTAATCGGTAAGACTTTTGCTTTTCTTCTATCTGGTTATGAAAACCTGTGATATCTGGAAAATTATTATAAAATGGGTGTATGGCTTCTTTTTTCTCTAAATAATCTAACATTGTAGCAGAGAAAAATCCGGTTTTTTTAAAAGGTATCTGTGTTACTTTCATCTTAAAGAACACTTTTTTGGCAACAATCAGACTCTGTGGTAGAATTCATTTAGTTTAATTAATTTTTGATAAAAATACGAATAATTTATCCTTTGTCGTAAAGCTAAATTCAATCTAACAAAGTTTTAACATCAAAATATTCAATCTACTGAAAAACAAAAAAATATATTCTTACTTTTGGTTTCCAAACGCTTATTTATGAAATTTAAAGTCCTTTTTATTACCGCTTTCTTAACTATGGGAAGCATTTTTGCACAAACAGTACAATCTCCTTCCGAATTTTTAGGCTATGAAAATGGCGCTCGCTTTACAAGACATCATAAAGTTATTGATTATTTTAAATACGTTAGCAACACTTTAAGCAACGTAAAGTTAGAAAAATACGGAGAAACCAATGAGCACAGACCTTTGTATTTAAGTTATATTTCTTCACAAGAAAATATCAACAATTTAGAAACTATTAGAAAAAACAACCTTGCACAAACAGGTATTATTGCTGGAAATTCTAAAAACAACAAAGCCATTGTTTGGTTAAGTTACAACGTACATGGAAACGAAGCTTCTAGTACAGAAGCGGCTATGTTAACACTTTACGAATTGGTTACTACCAAAAAATCTTGGTTAAAAAATACCGTTGTTATTATAGATCCTGCTGTAAATCCCGATGGACGAGACAGATATGTAAATTGGTACAACCAAGTAAAAAGCACACCTTTTAATAGTAACCAAGATGCAAAAGAACATGCAGAACCTTGGCCTTCTGGAAGACCAAATCATTATTTGTTTGATTTAAATAGAGATTGGGCTTGGGCAACACAAGTAGAATCTGCACAACGTATAAAAATGTATAATAAATGGATGCCACATGTACATGTAGATTTTCATGAACAATATATTAATAACCCTTATTATTTTGCACCTGCAGCAGAACCTTTTCATGAAATTATTTCTGATTGGCAAAGAGAATTTCAAACTGAAATTGGAAAAAATCATGCAAAATATTTCGACCAAGAAGGTTGGTTGTATTTTACAAAAGAAAGTTTCGATTTGTTGTACCCAAGTTATGGAGACACCTATCCTACGTATATGGGCGCAATTGGTATGACCTACGAACAAGCAGGTCACGGAATGGCAGGTTTAGGAATTAAAACAGATAAAGGCACCGTGTTAACCTTAAAAGACAGAGCCATTCATCATTTAACTACAGGCTTATCTACCGTAGAAATTTCATCAAATAATGCAGAAAAATTAAATACCGAATTCAGAAAATTCTTTAACAATGCTTCTTTAGGATATAAAAGTTATGTTTTAAAAAATGAAAACCAAGACAAAACCAATCGTTTGAAAGCATTATTAGATACACATGAAATTAAATACGAAAACACAAAAAGTGGCATTGTAAAAGGGTATGATTATACCACGCAAAAAGAAGGAAAAATGACGGTTTCTTCTACAGATTTAGTTATACACACCAATCAACCGAAAGGAAAAATGGTAAAAGTTTTGTTTGAACCTAAAACAAAACTAGTAGATTCTTTAACGTATGATATTACTGCTTGGTCTTTACCATATGCACATGGTTTTAAAGCGATTGCTTCGCATACAAAAGTAAGTTCTACAGCTAGTAAAACCACAAACGCTATTACGAACTTAATTGATAAAAATGCCTATGCCTACCTTGCTAAATGGAATAGTTTAGAGGATGCTACTTTTTTAGGTGCTTTATTACAAGCTAATATTACACCAAGTTTTTCTGAAAAACCTTTTTCTATTGCAGGAAAATCTTACGAAAGAGGAACCTTAATTATTTTAAGAAATGATAATAGGAAAGAAAATTTTGATGCTACTTTAGTAAATATAGCTAACAAACATCAAAGAAAATTAACAGCTGTAAAAACAGGTTTTGCATCTGCTGGTGTAGATTTTGGTTCGTATTCTGTAAAACCAATCAACCAACAAAAAATTGCAGTTTTGTCTGGTAAAGGTACTTCTTCTTTAAGCTTTGGAGAAGTTTGGCATTTCTTTGAAACGCAATTACAATACCCAATAACCAACATAAATTCAGATGTTTTTGGTTCTTTAGACTATTCTAAATACGATGTTATTATTATTCCTGACGGACGATATAATTCAGTTTTAACAAAAACTACTTTAGAGAAATTAAAAAAATGGACACGTTCTGGCGGAACTTTAATTGCTATTGGAAACGCTTTAAATAGCTTTGCAAATACTAAAGAATTCGCTTTAAAAAAGAAAGCATCTTTAGAGAAAATTAAAGATGCAGACTTAACTCCTTATGCAGATAGAGAGCGTAAAAGTGTTGCCAATTTAATTACGGGTAGTATTTTTAAAAGTACTTTAGACAATACACACCCATTGGCTTTTGGTTACGGAAAAGAGTATTTTTCTTTAAAACTAGGCGCAACTTCTTATGCTTATTTAAAAGACGGAAACAATGTTGCTTATTTTGATATAAACGCTATAAATGTATCGGGTTATGCCGGTAGTAAAGCTGTAAAAAACGTACCTAAATCTATTTTGTTTGCAGAAGAACAAATGGGCAATGGAAGCATTATTTATATGGTAGATAATCCTTTATTTAGATCTTTTTGGCAAAACGGAAAACTCTTTGTTGCCAACGCCGTTTTCTTATTGAATTCAGATAAATTAAAATAGATTTTTAATTTGGGCGTTTAAACGGGCTTTCCATTATATCTTTTTACAAAAAAGTAAAAAGGATGCCATTTCAATCCCTAACGCAAATTGTTAGATGATAATCAAATTACGTTAAAAGTAAAAAACCCGATCATTAGATCGGGTTTTTATATTTTATAAAATAGAAACTATAATTAACTTAAATCACAATACCAAAAACTCGTATCGTGGTTAGCTTCTTCTTTTTTAGCAGCATAACAATTATCATCGTCATTATCATGTAACGTATAAGAACGAAGAACTTTTTCTCCTGTAGAAAAATCAATCGGGTTTTTAAAAATAGGTCCATCAAAAACAAAGGTATGAAACTCACCATTTTCTCCACAAACATCAACATTTTCTGGTAAGTCTTTTATAAATTGCTCATCTATTACTCTACCTACAAATTCTTCTCCTAATAATTTAGCGTTTACACAAACCGTAATAGCTTTAAAACCTAAATATAAAAATTCTTGCAAGACTTCTTTGGTGTCTTTTTTCCAAAGCGGATACACTCCTTTAATATTTACCTCAGCTAATTTGGTATCTCTGTATGCTTTTAAATCTTCCAGAAAAATATCCCCAAAAATAGTATGAGAATATTTTTGTGCCACTAAAGAATCCATGGCTTCTTTCATTATTTTCGCATACAAATCCATGGTTACATCTGCAGGAAATTCTATGATTTTTAAAGGAATCCCAATAGAATCAACTTGTTTTAATAATAATTCGTTTCTAAGACCATGCATAGAAACTCTATTAAAATCTTTATTAATTGTAGTAACTAATAAATCTAAATTATATGTTGGGTCTTGTAAAATTTTATAAAGAGCTAAAGCAGAATCTTTACCAGAACTCCAATTAAAATACGTTTTTTTCATAAGAACAATTTGCATAAAAAAATCCTACATAAAGTAGGATTTTGATTATTTATTTTCTTTTTTGATTTAAAGAAACTGGTTTTTCAACTTTCGTTACAGGTGTTCCGTATAAATCGTAATCTCCAGCATCATGAATTTTAATATCTATAAACTCACCCACTTTTATATAATGTTCTTTAGCATCTACTAAAACATCATTATCTACGTCTGGCGAATCAGATTCTGTTCTTCCGTAGAAAAATTCTCCATCTTTTCTATCAAATAAACATCTAAAAGTTTTCCCTATTTTTTCTTGATTCAATTCCCAAGAAATTTGAGACTGAATTTCCATAATTTCATTAACCCTTCTAAACTTTACATCTGCCGGTACATCATCTTCTAAAACATACGCCCCTGTATTTTCTTCATGAGAATATTCAAAAGCACCCATACGTTCAAAACGCATTTCTTCAATCCAATCTTTTAACTCCTGAAACATTTCTTCTGTTTCTCCTGGGTATCCAACAATTAACGTAGTTCTAATTGCCATTTCTGGTACAACTTCTCTAAATTTATGAATTAAAGCCGTTGTTTTTTCGTGCGTTGTACCACGTTTCATAGACTTTAACAACTCGGTATTAATGTGTTGTAAAGGAATATCTAAATAGTTACACACTTTAGGCTCTCGTTTCATCACTTCTAAAACATCCATAGGGAAACCTGTAGGAAAAGCATAATGCATTCTAATCCATTCAATGCCCTCTACTTTAGCCAACGCTTCTAATAACTGCGCTAAAGATCTTTTCTTATAAATATCTAATCCGTAATAAGTTAAATCTTGCGCAATTAACATTACTTCTTTAATTCCTTTTGCTGCTAATTTGGTTGCTTCGGTAACAATATCTTCTATAGGTGTAGACACGTGTTTTCCTCTCATTAAAGGAATTGCACAAAAAGAACAAGGTCTATCGCAACCTTCTGCAATTTTTAAATACGCATAATGTTTTGGAGTTGTTGTTAAACGTTCACCAATTAACTCGTGCTTATAATCTGCCTCTAAAGCTTGTAAAAGATTTGGTAAATCATGCGTACCAAAATACTGATCTACATTTTTAATTTCTGCTTCTAAATCTGGCTTATAACGTTCACTTAAACAACCAGAAACAAAAACCTTATCAATTTCACCCGCTTCTTTTCTTTTGGCATAATGCAAAATAGTATCAATAGATTCTTCTTTTGCTTTACCTATAAATCCACAAGTATTAATTACAACGATATTTCCATCATCTTCTGGATCTTCATGAACAACATCTTTTCCGTTAGCTTTTAACTGCCCCATTAATACTTCAGAATCGTAAACATTCTTAGAACACCCTAAAGTAACAACGTTAATCTTATTTTTTTTGATGGTTTTTGTACGCATTATATCTTGTTTTAAGCAGATGCAAAGATACATAATGATTGTTGATTACCTATTTTGTTATATATTAAACTTTTAATCTTTATTACGGTCTAATTATAAAAAAAAACATGAAACAACTTCTCTTCATTTTTTGCATGCTATTCTTATTTAATTGTTCTTCAAAAAATTCTGATGAAATTACTGAAGAACTTCCTATTATAGATTCTAGTTATTTCCCTCCATTAAATTCTGACCTTTGGGAAACAAAAACATTAACAGAATTAAATTGGAATGAAACCGAATTACAATTCTTATTAGATTTTTTAGAAGAAAAAAACTCAAAAGGTTTTATCATTCTTCACAATGGTAAAATTGTTGTTGAAGCATATTTTAACAATCACACAGCCTCAAATAATTGGTATTGGGCTAGCGCCGGTAAAACATTAACCTCAACTATTATTGGCATTGCACAAGACAGAAATGAAATTAATATAAACAATAAAGTATCTGAATATTTGGGCACAGGTTGGACCAGTGCTCCTCTTGAAAAAGAAAATTTAATAACATGTAAAAATTTACTTTCTATGAATTCTGGTTTAGATGATTCTTTAGGTGACAGTGTTTCTGCTTCTAACTTAGAATATATCGCAGATGCTGGCAGCCGTTGGGCATATCATAATGTTTATGTAAAATTACAAGATGTTCTTGCTACCGCCGCAAACACCACCTGGAAAGATTATTTTAATTCTAACTTACGTAATAAAATAGGAATGAACGGTTCTTGGACTAACCTAAATAATTTAAATGTTTATTGGAGTAATACAAGAAGTATGGCTCGGTTTGGTCTGTTAATTTCTAATTACGGCAAATGGGAAAACAACCAAATTGTTTCAGAGAATTTTATTACCGAAGCTACCAATACTTCTCAAAATATAAATAAAGCCTATGGATATTTATGGTGGTTAAACGGAAAATCTAGCTATCATTTACCTAGTAGCCAATTAGAATTTAATGGAGCACTAATACCTAATGCACCCAATGATATGTTTGCTGCATTGGGTAAAAATGACCAAAAAATTTATATTGTACCTAGTAAAAAGCTGGTTATTATTAGAATGGGAGAATCCGCAGATTCCTCCAATTTTGCCTTATCTTCTTTTGATAATGATTTGTGGGAGAAAATAAATAATGTTATTAACTAAATTTAAACACTCCTTAGCTCCAAAATTTTCTTTTCTTATTTAGCTCTTCTTCCTCTTTCGTTAATTCTGCTAACTCTTTTACAGATAAGACTTTTAAAAATGAAGGATGCTGTTCTATAGCATACTCAATTTTAGTTACTATTTCTGCAACCGTTTCATTTTCATAGTCTATTTCTAATGGTTCTTTAATCACCATAGACTGTAAAACATTTCGTTTCTTAATATTCAATCCTTTTTTATCAAAAGAACGTCTAAAACCATCAATTACAATTGGCACTACAACAGGCTTATATGTTTTAATAATATGAGCAGTACCTCTTCTAATGGGTCTAAAAGGAGTTGTTGTACCTTGAGGAAAAGTAATTACCCAACCATCTTTTATTGCTTTTCCTATATTAGAAATATCAGAGTTTTTTACTTGTCTTTTTACATCTTTACCACCACTCCTCCAAGTTCTTTCTATAGAAACAGATCCCATGTAAGCAAATATTTTAGGTAATAATCCGGCTCTCATGGTTTCTCCTGCCGCAACAAAATAAACGTTCAATTTTGGTTTCCAGATATATCCAATATTTTTAATAGAATCATCTCTACCACTTAAAGTAGCGTTAAAAACATGATACATTGCTGCCACATCTGCAAAATAAGTTTGATGGTTAGAAATAAATAAAACTCCAGAATCTGGCAAGTTTTTAAGGTTTTCTGAACCTTCTATTTGTAGGTTATTGAATTTACGGTATCTACCGTGAGAAACAATTCCAAAAATTCTTATAAGCCATTTTTTCAAAATCAAAATATGACCAAATGGGTTCCTTTTAAATAAAGGCATTCTAAATTATTTTTAGTTATTTTAACAAACTTACAAAACAAATAAGAAAGAAGCTATTTTAAGAGTTCTTTAATTTCTGAAAGCATCATTGCTGTTGCACCCCAAACCACATAATCTTCTAATTTAAAGCAAGGTACCTCTATATTATCCATATAAGAAGTATTCATCTTAATTGAAGTAAAACTTGTATCATTTAACAAATCGCTTACCAAAACCTCTATGGTTTTATCAACTTCATAATTTAAATTAAAATTAGGTCGTTGGTTTACAAAGCCTAAAAAAGGGGTTGCTAAAAAATTACTTGGTGGTATATAAACATCTGTTAACTCTCGTATTATTTCTATTGATGTTTCTGCCACACCTACTTCTTCAAAAGTTTCTCGTAATGCTGTTTTTTCGAGGTTTTTATCTGTCTTGTCTCTCTTTCCCCCTGGAAAACTTATTTGTGCAGAATGCGTGCCCTTATAACTTGCTCTTAAGGTGAGTAAAAAACAAGTTTCATTTTTTATATTGGGATAAAAAAGTGCCAAAACAGCTGCTTTTCTAGGGTTGTTTGCTATTATTTTATCTGCATCATATTTTAGACGCATTTTAGGCGCTAATTTAAATTGAGCATTTAATCCGCCCAACTTACTCGTTTTAAGTTTCGTTATTTTATTCTTAAAATCATTAAAATTCACGGATAAACATTTAATTTTAACAAAATTATCAATTTCACTTTTAAATCAATGGTTTTTGGCAAGAATTTTGTTTTATCTTAGTTAAAAATAAACATGAATAAGAAATATAAAAAATTAATTTTAAGTATTGTATTAGATATTATTGGTATTATTCCTATACCCTTTTTAGACGTAATTTGGGCACCACTATCTGGATATTTAATGACCAAAATGTATAAAGGAAAACAAGGTAAAGTAGCCGCAATAATTAGTTTTATAGAAGAAGCAGTTCCTTTTTTAGATGTTGTACCAACTTTTACAATAATGTGGATATACTCTTATGTATTTAACAAAGAAAAGGTAGAAAAAATTATAGAATTCTAATTCTCTTTTTTAAATAAAAAGCCCAAGCCCAATCTACCTAAAAACTTTTTCTCAAAAGCCCAAAAGAATTTAAATTGCCCAAATACCCAACCAACTAAAGGAAGTGTAGCTTGATAAATAGGGAAAATCAACATAATTCTTAAAGGCCAAAATACCCAAGGATTTGTTGTTTCTTGCGAAAGCCCTATAAAACTGGTTAAAGGTTTTGCAACCCAAGTAGCAAAAGACCCATTTATAGAAAAAACTAGAATTATAGCTATAATAGACCAATTATTCTTTACTCCCCAACGTTGCCTTAATTTTTCCATAAAGTTTATTGTTTTGCCGTTTCTTTAGATTTCTTAAACATTAACCATAAACCTATTAAAACTAGAGGTATACTTAAAACTTGCCCTGTATTTAATGAATTAAACACCCAATCTTCACGTCCGTCTACTTGAGCTTCTTTTAAAAACTCTATAAAGAATCTTAAAGACCAAAGTACTACCATAAAAAGACCAAAAAGGTAACCTGTTTGTTGTTTCTTATCTGTTTTCCAATACAAATGCCACATCACAAAAAACAAAGCTAAATAACTAAACGCTTCATATAATTGTGTAGGGTGTCTTGGTACTGTTTCTCCTGCTGCTTTAAAAATAACACCAAAACTAGAACCTGTTTCTTTTCCATAAATTTCTGAATTGAAAAAATTTCCAAAACGAATAAAAAAACCTGCCAAAGCAACCATAATTGCCAATCTATCTAAAATAAACAACCACGGTTTTTGTAAGTGTTTTTTTGCGTAAAAATATAAAGCGATAGGAATTCCTATTGCTGCACCATGACTAGCAAAACCAGTAAATCCTGTAAATTTCCATCCTTTTATAATACCAAATAAAGAATCGTTTGCACTTTCTTTAATTGGTAAAAATATTTCTAATAAATGATTTTGATAATAAGACCAACTGTAAAAAAATACATCTCCCAAACGCATACCAACAAGCATAGATACAAAGACATACATAAATAATACGTCTAGTTTTTCTTCTGGAATTTTATCTTCTACATAGATTTTTTTCATCAGTCTTAAACCTAATAAAAATGCTGCTACAAACATTAAACTGTACCAACGAACGGTAAAAAAACCTAAATCTATTCCTATTGAAGGATTCCATGTAATTGCTAAAAAGCTCATATTTTAATTTCTATGTCTGGTCGAGCGCAGTCGAGACCTAATTATTAACTATAAACCTCTCGACTGCGCTCGAGGTGACAATTATTATTCTTTCTTTTCTGGAACAGGATCATACCCACTTCCTCCCCAAGGATGACAACTAAATATTCTCTTTAAGGCTAACCATCCACCAGAAAATAGACCATGTTTTTGTAACGCCTCAATTGTGTAATGTGAACACGTAGGACTGTATCTACAAGTAGCTGGTGTAAATGGTGAAATTGCGGCTTGATAAAAACGAACCAACAATATAAATGGAAAAGACAATATTTTTTTCAATGATTAAAATTTATGAATTAAATGAATAAATCTAGATTATGAGATTTCTCAATCGTTTCTCTTTCGAAATGACAATTACACTCAAAAACTTGAAATTCATAATTCGTAATTACCTTTTTAATTTATTATAAAAGAAGTACCTTCTTTACCATCTTTTAGTTGAATTCCTAATGCAATTAGTTCATCTCTAATTTGGTCTGACAAAGCCCAATCTTTATTTTCTCTTGCTTCTTTTCTTAATTTAATTAACAATTCTACAACGCCATTTATTTTTTCTGAATTGTCTTGAGAATTTTCATTCATCAACCCTAAAACATCAAAAACAAATGCGTTAAACGTTGTTTTAAATTCAGCTAAATCAACTGCCGTTAAACTTGCTTTATGTTCTTTAATTTGATTAACAACCTTTACCGCTTCAAATAATTGCGGAATTAACATTGGTGTGTTAAAATCGTCGTTCATTGCTGCATAACAATCTTTTTTCCATTTTTGCACATCAAAAGTAGATGTTTTACCTGCTTCAATCTTATCTAAGAAATTAACAGCTTCCATCAATTTAGAATGTCCTTTTTCTGATGCTTCTAAAGCATCTCCAGAAAAATCTAAAATACTTCTATAATTGGCCTGCATATTAAAAAAACGAACCACACTTGCAGAAAATGCTTTTGGCAAAATAGTGTTTTCTCCTGTTAAAATTTCATTAGGTAAAATAAAATTCCCTGTAGATTTTGCCATTCTCTGCCCATTTAAAGAAAGCATATTTGTATGCATCCAATAATTTACAGGCTTTACGCCACTACAAGTTTTAGATTGTGCAATTTCGCATTCGTGATGCGGAAATTTTAAATCCATTCCACCACCATGAATATCAAAACTTTCGCCTAAATATTTTGTACTCATTACAGAACACTCTAAGTGCCACCCCGGAAAACCATCGCTCCAAGGAGAAGGCCAACGCATAATATGTTTCTCATCGGCTTTTTTCCAAAGTGCAAAATCTTGCGGATTTTTCTTATCAGACTGCCCATCTAAAGTTCTTGTATTATGTAGTAAATCTTCTACTTTTCTACCAGAGAGAATTCCGTAGTTTTCTTTTTTATTGTATTCATGCACATCAAAATATACAGAACCATTTACCTCATAAGCAAAACCTTTTTCTATGATTTCTTTAATCATTTCTATTTGCTCTACAATATGACCTGTTGCAGTTGGCTCTATACTTGGTGGTAAAAAGTTGTAGTTTTTTAAAACATCATGAAAGTCTACCGTGTAACGTTGTACAACTTCCATGGGTTCAATTTGTTCTAAACGTGCTTTTCTTGCAATTTTGTCTTCTCCTTCATCTGCATCATTTTCTAAATGGCCAGCATCGGTAATATTACGTACATATCGCACCTTATAGCCTAAATGTAATAAATATCTATACACAACATCAAAAAACATAAAGGTTCTAACATTACCTAAATGTGCGTTGCTATAAACCGTTGGACCACAAACGTACATACCTACATATCCGTCTGTTATGGTTTTAAAATCCTCTTTAGATTTGGTTAAAGAGTTGTATACTTTAAGCTGATTTTCTTTGTATAATTCCATTAAATAAGTGACTAATTACAGCCGATAAAGATAGACACTTTAAAAAGAATACCGAAATGGAATTTGTTAGAAGTTTGCTAAGATTTAAAGTCGCTGAAAAAAAATATAATTGTTATTCTTTTATTTATACAAATTACTTCTTAAAATTATAATTAAATTTACATTTCAATTTTTAAAATTGATAAAACCCCATCTTAAAATGAATTGGATACTATTAATTATAGCGGGACTTTTTGAAGTTGCTTTTGCTGCTTGCTTAGGTAAAGCTAAAGAAAGCACAGGTACCGAAACTACCTATTGGTACATTGGTTTTATAGTATGTTTATCTGCAAGTATGTTGCTCCTTTTAAAAGCAACACAAGAATTACCTATAGGAACTGCTTATGCTGTTTGGACGGGAATAGGTGCCGTTGGAACCGTTTTATTAGGTATTTTTATATTTAAAGAGCCCGCTACGTTTTGGCGTCTTTTTTTTATTTCTACTTTAATAATTTCTATAATTGGTTTAAAAGTAGTGTCTCATTAAAAACAAATTTCTTTGTTTTCTATACTCTTACAATCCTAAAACTTATTACCTATAAATATGTTTATAAGTAGCTAATAAGTTCTTCTAAATATAAGACACAAAAGGTAAATGATTTTTAAATTTGAATAGAATTTGGTTTTAATAACAATATCAATTGTTAAAATTAAAAGGGAAATAGGTGTAAAACCTATACTGTTCCCGCAGCTGTAAGCTCTATTAAAAGTTTTACATTCTTTGTCACTGTTTATCTATTTATAAACGGGAAGACGTAAAAACCAGAGTAAGTCAGAAGACCTGCCAACTTCTAATTAGTCAAACTTTCGGGATAAAAGTTATGGCACGATGTATCTACTTATACCATTGGGTTATCGTACCTTTTTTGACACATTATAAACCATCAATAAGTAAGCCTTATTGGTTATATTATTAATGAAAATGAATTATTCTAGCATTCAGATTGTACTACAAGAAGTGCCTGGTGAAATCAGTATTTGTTTTAGCATTTGTGGATGTAAAATTCGCTGCAAAGGTTGTCATTCTCCTATTTTATGGAAAGAAGAAAACGGACAACAACTTTCTATAAAATTATACAAACAAACATTACTAAAATATAAAGGATTTGCAAGTTGTGTTTTATTTATGGGTGGAGAATGGCATCAAAAAGAACTCATAGATTATTTAAAATACGCCCAAAAAGAAGGATACAAAACATGCCTTTATACAGGTAAGGAACATATTGATAAAAATTTACTACAACACCTAACTTGGATTAAAACCGGCAAATGGATTGCTAAAAAAGGAGGCTTAGATAAACCTGATACCAATCAGCAATTTATAGAAGTACAAACAAATAAAAATTTAAATCATTTATTCTTGAAAAACTATTAAGCTATGATTCGATTAACGGAAAAACAGGTAAACCAAAAAATTAATTTTATTCAGAATTACATTAATGCAAGCAATGCTGCTGATGGCTCTAAAATAGACGCCAACGCCAATGTTTCTTCTAAAAACATAGCTACTATGGAAGCTGAACTAAATAAGGATATTAACGTTCAGGTAAATAGGCAATTGGTAAAAAATAAAATTGAACAACTATTTGATAAAAATTTGGCCAATGAATATGTAAGGCAAATAGAAGCTCATGAAATTTATGTACATGATGAAACCTCTTTAAAACCTTATTGCACATCTATTAGTATGTATCCATTTTTATTTGACGGACTTACCAAACTTGGAGGTGAAAGTAAAGCACCACAACATTTAGAGAGTTATTGTGGCGAATTTGTAAACCTTGTCTTTGCCATTAGCTCTCAATTTGCAGGTGCTTTGGCAACTGTAGAGTTTTTATTGTATTTTGATTATTTTGCTAGAAAAGATTTTGGAAACGATTACCTAAATTCTAACACCAAAACAGTTTCTAATCATTTACAACATGCCGTTTATGCAATTAATCAGCCTGCTGCTGCAAGAGGTTATCAATCTGTTTTTTGGAATATCTCTTTATACGATGAAAAATATTTTGACAGCTTATTTGGTGAGTTTGTTTTTCCTGACATGACAAAACCGCAATGGGAAAGTCTTAAAAAATTACAACTATTTTTTATGAAATGGTTTAATAAAGAAAGAGAAAAAGCTGTATTAACCTTTCCTGTGGTTACCGCTGCAATGCTTGTAAAAAAAGGCAAACCTGTAGATACTGAATTTGCCAATATGTGCGCCACTGAGTTAAGTGAAGGAAATTCATTTTTTATCTATCAATCTGAAAGCGCAGATAGTTTGGCTTCTTGTTGCCGATTAAGAAATGAAATTAGCGACAATACTTTTAGCTATTCTTTGGGTGCAGGTGGCGTTTCTACAGGCTCTATAAACGTTATTACACTAAACATGAATCGCTTAATACAACAAGGAAAAGATCTTAAAACAGAAATAAATAAAATTCAAAAATACCAAATAGCCTACAGAAAGTTAATTGAAGAATATAAAAATGCCGGAATGCTGCCTGTTTATGATGCTGGTTTTATATCTCTAGACAAACAGTTTTTAACCATTGGCATAAACGGTATGGTAGAAGCTGCAGAAAGCCAAGGTATAAAAGCCGAAAATAGCACTGTTTATAAAGATTTTGTAGCAAAACAGCTCAAAATAATTTATGATGCTAATAAAGAAGCCAAAAAAGAATATGGCTATTTATTTAATACGGAATTTGTACCTGCAGAAAATTTAGGTGTAAAAAATGCAAAATGGGACAAAGAAGATGGTTTATTTGTACCTAGAGATTGCTACAATTCTTATTTCTATCCTGTAGAAAATAATTCGATAAATTCTTTAGATAAAATAATCTTACATGGTACAGATATTATTAAATATCTAGATGGGGGCTCTGCACTTCATTTAAATTTAGAAGAGGCTCCTAATAAAAATGGCTTTTTAAAATTAATTGAAGCCACAGCATTAGCCGGTTGTAATTATTTTTGCTTTAATGTAAAAATAACTATTTGTAATAAATGTGGTCATATTGATAAAAAAACACTTGTAAAATGCAGCTCTTGCAACTCTAAAAATATAGATTATGGTACGCGAGTAATTGGGTACTTAAAACGCGTTTCTAGTTTTAGTTCTGAAAGACAAAATGAACACGATTTAAGGTTTTATCATTTACAAAACGCTAAAGCGTCATAATGCCCCTAGATAAGGAATGAGTTTCATTTATTTTGATGAAACTTGTTCCTTTAATTTTTAAAACTGTAAAACTCCATTTAATAAGGCTAACTAATGTTACTCCAAATTTTAGACGTTTTAGACAATGCTAAATAGGTAGTTTTAATATTTTTGTTTTCTGGTTTCGACAAATTAGAATCTTCTTGTAAAACATCAATAGCCGTATTTCTGGCTGCAACCAAAATTTTAGAGTCTTTTACAACATCTGCAATTCTTAAATTTAAAACACCACTTTGTTGCGTCCCCATTAAATTACCTGGGCCACGTAATTTTAAATCAACCTCAGCTATTTTAAAACCATCTGTAGTATCTACCATTGTTTTTAAACGTGTTTTTCCTTCTTCGGAAAGTTTGTAACTAGAAAGTAAAATACAATAACTTTGGTCTGCTCCTCGCCCTACTCTTCCTCTTAATTGATGCAATTGCGAAAGCCCAAATCGTTCTGAACTTTCAATAATCATAACACTGGCGTTTGGCACATTTACCCCAACTTCAATAACAGTTGTTGCCACCATAATTTGTGTTTCTCCTTTCACAAAACGTTGCATTTCGTGTTCTTTATCTGCAGGTTTCATTTTTCCATGAACAATACTTATTTGGTATTTGGGCGTCGGAAAATCTCTAGAAATACTTTCATAACCATCCATTAAATCTTTATAATCCATGGCTTCAGATTCTTGAATTAAGGGATATACAACGTAAACTTGTCTTCCTTTTTCTATTTCATCTCTCATAAACTTAAAAACAGACAATCTATTACTATCAAATCGATGTACGGTTTTTACCTCTTTTCTTCCCGGAGGTAATTCATCTATAACAGAAATATCTAAATCGCCATAAACAGACATAGCCAAGGTTCTTGGTATTGGTGTTGCTGTCATGACTAAAATGTGCGGAGGCAGAGAATTTTTAGACCATAATTTAGCTCTTTGCGCAACACCAAATCGATGTTGTTCATCAATAATTGCAATGCCAAGGTTTTTAAACTTTACTTTATCCTCTATCAACGCATGTGTACCTATTAAAATATGTAAGGTTCCGTCTTCTAAATTTGCATGAATTTCTCTTCGCTTTTTTGTTCTAACAGATCCCGTTAATAAATCAACATTAATATCCATGTCTTTTAACATTTCTGAAATTGCATGATAATGCTGTGTGGCTAAAATTTCTGTTGGCGCCATAATAGTAGCCTGAAAACCGTTATCTATTGCCAAAAGCATGGTTAACAAGGCTACAATTGTTTTTCCTGAGCCTACATCTCCTTGTAAAAGACGATTCATGTGTGCACCAGAAGCTACGTCTTTTCTTATTTCTTTTAATACTCTTTTTTGAGCATTTGTTAAATCGAAAGGTAAATAATCTTTATAAAAAGTATTAAAATAATCGCTCACGTTCTCAAAAACAAATCCTTTTATTTTTGTTTTGTTGATGAGTTTCTTGCGTAATAATTGTAATTGAATAAAAAATAACTCTTCAAACTTTAAACGGTTTTGTGCTTTTGCTAAATTTTCTTGACTTTTAGGAAAATGCGCATTTAATAATGCGTCTCGTTTTCCCATCAATTTAAAACTATCTATTATTTCTTGCGATAGGGTTTCTGTTATGGTTTCAAAAAACTGTTGTAACAAATGCTGTACATAGGTTCTCATTAATTTATTAGAAACACCAGAATTTGTTAGCTTTTCTGTAGAAGGATAAACGGGTTGCATTTTAGTTTGCAACTTTTTCTTATATTCTGTAACCAGCTCCATTTCTGGATGCGGAATGCTAAAATTGCCATTGTAGTGGTTTGTTTTACCATACACCACATAAGGTTGGTTAATTTTAAGCGCATCTTTTATCCATTTTTGTCCTTTAAACCAAACCAACTCCATGGTTCCTGTAGCATCTTGAAAAGTAGCAACTAATCTACTTCCTCTTTTTTGAGCAACTGATTTTACATGAGTAATTCTGCCTACAATTTGTACTTCAGAAGAATTAGGTTGTAAATCTTTTATGGCATAAAAGGTAGTTTTATCAATATATCTAAAAGGGAAAAAATTGAGTAAATCATTACATGTTTTTATACCCAATTCGGTATACAAAAGCGCTGCTCTTTGTACACTAATTCCTTTAATATATGTTATTGGATAACTTAAATTCAATTGATAAAAATATAAAAAACGAAAATACAGAAATCTGCAGGAATAAAAGAAAAAATAACACTTTTTGAAGGTTCTTGTATTTCACAATAAAAGGAATCCTTGATATTCTTACAAAAAAATAGCCCCATTGATTTTTATAATAAAAACCAATAGAACTATTTTAAACAAATAATCAATCCCAACGTTTAATTAAAAAACGTCATTTCGCCCCACGCTACTCTAAGATCACTTTTTTAGAAATTTTTCCTTTTTCTGTTTCAATATTGATAATGTAAATAGCATCAGATAGTTTGTTTGTTTTTAACCTCTGTTGTGTAGCTATTTGATCTAGGTTATTCCATTTACCAACTTCTTGTCCTAAAAGATTGTATAATTTTACATTTTTAAGTTGTAAACTATTTTCATTATTAATTACAATTTCTTGTGTATTATTATCTAAATAAACCGCAATATTCTTATTTAACACAGTAGTATTATCTGATACACTTAACGTATTACTTTCTTTAAACGTTAAGAAAAATCTATCTGTATAACTACCACTTGCAAGTTTTAAAGAAAAACTACCGTTGTTAATTAAGTATGCTTGTTTAGTTAGTTTATCTTTTATATACACATTTCTATCAATAGCATCCCACTCATCAACACCAATAACTATAGTACCTTTATGAGCTAATGATATATATAAAGGCACTTCTAAATCATCAGAAATACTTTGCACACCAGCAATTGCGTATTTATTTTCACTATTAGGAAATTTCCAATAAAAATCGGTCTCTCCAACATCTAACATTGCAGAATCATACCCATTATCGTATCCAAAAGAATTGTCGTTTTTAAATGAAATACCAATCTGTCTGTGTAACCCTATACCTTCTTCATTTGTATAATTCATTCCTAATTTTATAATAGGAAGTTTACTTACATTCGTTCTCTTTTTTTCTTTTGATTTTTTACTACTTTTAAACAAAATAGATTCTGTTCCTTCTGCTTTATATTCTCTTTGACTATTATTAAATACTATTGGACCACCATCTGAGTCTCCCATAATAAAAAATCCTTGTCCCATGGCAATATAGGCTTGAGGCACTTTGTATTCTCCTGTTCCTAAAGCAGGTACTCCTTCTGTTACAACACGACCTTTTAATACGAATGAATCTAAATATAAGTTATGTGCTCCTGAATTATCAGTGTATATAACCTCTATAACATCATTCACTTTTATGTCATTTATAAAGCAAACATGTGTATACTGACCACTCGAAATATTTAATGGAACTGATTGTAAATTACCATTAACCTTAACCCCTATAGACCCAGTACTTATAGTTTTATAGTTGATAAATAATGAATCTGCTGCTATTGTACTTGTAAATGAAACACTTTCATTTAAAGAACCAAGAACTACACCAGTAACACCGTCTAAAGAATAATCACTTGCACCATTGTTTTTTGTTTCTAATTCTGCTTCTACTAAGCTTGTTTCAACGTCTGCTCCGTTATTAGACATTACCTGATTTGCTGATAACCCCATTGAAATATTTCTAATAGCATAGCCCCCAACATAACCAGCATAATAATGCCCTAGAGTTCCTACTGCATTCTTTTCTCCTGCATGTTCCCAGAAATACAAACTACCCGTTATAGAATTTGTATTGTCTTCTATAAATTTCTTTGCGCTAATTGCACCAGCAAAAGGATTACCTACTAAATAAGATTGATCTCCACCTACTGCTGTTGCTAATTCTCCGTCTTTTGGCGTACCTACGTATGTATAATTTTGTTCTGGATCTGAAGGTCCTTTAAAAATAAAACCATCTGTTTGCGCAATTGGTGCTCTTCTATATTTGTGTTCCCAATTAGATCTACCTCCTGCAGCACTTCCGTAAGTATATATCCAATAATCGGCAATAGATATTGGCGCAGTATTACTACCGTTATATCCTTCTACAAAAGTTATATCTTTAGCAATATCAGAAGCTCCTTGACCAATAGTACCACTTGCTGTTAATGGATTTGTACCATCTTTTAAAACACTTAAAACGGAATAAGTACTTTCTCCTACAGTATTTACAGGCGACCCCATATAACTATATCTGTACATATTTGGTGCTTTAGATTTTTGATCTACCAATAATTTACCCGCTCCTGTAACTTGTTTTAAACCTTGGTGAGTTTGAACTAGTTGTGCCTTATTAGAATCGTCTGTACTTACCAATCTAATTTCTCCATTTAAGATTACATTGTTTGTTACAACTAATAAATGATCTGTAATACTAAAGATAGCACCTGTATTAACCTCAAATGTACGTGCACTTAATTTTTCTAGATGATTATAATCTTCAGAGATTTTTACTTCTCTAGATCTATCTGGATAACCATTAGACCAAACTGAACCTACTCTATTTGTAAAACCAAAGTTGTGTAATCCTGGTTTTATATTTGCATCATCGTTTGCAGTTGCTATTTCTGATAATAAAGGATCATGAGGGTGACGCTCTGTAGTGTCATCAAATTCTAAATCATTGTATGTTATAATATTATCGTTGATAAAGGCAACCCATTCTGCTGAATCAAAGGTTGTATTTGGTTCTAAAATCATATCACTACGAACATAACTAGTACTATCTGCAATATTACTGATAACATCTACTCTATTAATCCAAGCCTTACTGTCAATATTTTTTGTTAATACAATAATATCATCAGCTCCACTAAAATCTGTAACAGCAGTTGCATTAGGGTCATCTGCTCCTGTAATTTCTGTTGCTCCTGATAATTTATTATTTACAGCTACAGAAGAAATTAATATAGATGCATGTGGATCTATAGCACTTAAATTATTAATAAAAGCAGAAGGTGCTAACGTAGTTAAAGCTCCATCTTTAAATAATGCAATGTTTACAGTATTTTCACCTACAATATTATCAGAAGTATTTGTTATTTCTATCCATTTTTCTGTAGTTGATTGAAATACCTGTGTTATCATTGCGGTTCCACATGCATTTATATTGCTATCTAATGCATAGGTTATATAATTTGATGGATAGGTTGTAATAGCTCTTGCCGTATCATCCGTTTCTATACTTTCTACCAAGCCGTTAAAACCAACTGACTGACCAGAAGATGCAATATCTAAAATAGCATTATCTGTAGCTACTGTTGTATTAGCTGTAGCATCTGTACCGTTTCCGTTGGTTACATTTGTTGTTTTTAAAATACCAGGTACACCTGCTTCTCTAACATCTGGACATCCATCTCCATCTGAGTCTAAGTCTATACTATTTTCAAGTCCGTCATTATCTGGATCATTAAAACTTGCAGGGCATTGTAAAACGCTAAAAACAATATTATCAACCCCAACATCATTACCAGCACCACCATTTGGTTGGTCATTAAAAATTACAATATCAACTTTATCTGTAGTTCCTGTAAAATTTAAGTTTACTCTTACCCAAGTATCATTATTAGTAACCCCTAATGAACTTGAAGAAACCGTTTTTAAAACGTTTCCACTTGTATCTTGTACTTCTAATCTGAATATAGGAGCATCTGCACAACCATTACACAAACCAGCCATATCTAATCGAAATCTATAATCTGCCCCAATAATTAAATTATTAAGTCTATGACGATAAAACTCTATGTTACCAGAATTTACCATATTAATAGATAAATATCTACCATTTATTGATCCACCTGCAGGCCCTGTAAATTCATCTATATTTGCATCTACATTTCCATTTTGGTCTGTACGATTATAAGCAGGTAAACCAGGAGCGTTAGAAGAAACAATTGCATAAGAACCATCTGGTATAGCACCACTAGTATCATAAAGATGATTTTCTACATACGGATTACTTGATCTTCCTGTACCCGTACCAAAGTCTTCGCTATATAACTCTACAATTTCTACTTTATCTTCAATTGCACAATTTCCATTTTCTACAATATCAATAATACCATCGTTATCATCATCAATATCTAAACTATCATCAATTCCATCATTATCAGAATCTATTAAACAAGTTCCAAAACCACTACCTGTTGCTCCTCTTGTATCTACAAAAGCACCGTAAACATCAATTTTATTATTTATAGCAACACTTACTAACGCTGATGCAGAAATTTTTATTCCTGAGTAAGCTTGAGTAGTCTTAAACCCTAGATTAACATCACCTGTAGCAGATGTGCCAATAATATTTGTTAATAATTCTAACCCTACTAAATCGCTTGCTGATTTAGACTCTAAAACGTCTCCGTTTGCATCTAAAGTAGCAATTGTGATACTATTTCTTAATACCTCTAAACTTACTAAAGCATCATCGAAACTTAATGCAAAACCAGCATAAGAACCTGCAGGATATGTATTTGTTGCGTCTCTAACAGCTAAATTAACCTTTGCAGCTACTCCTGCTGTTACATTAATTGTTGCATAATCTGTATCATCACTAGATAAAACATTTTCCGAATTGGATACCGCACAACCAACACATGCTAAACCAGAAACACCTGTTTGCTGAAAATCTACATAAGTAGAAAATGCAGGTGAGTTTAAAGCATAAGTGGTATTACAAGCTAACGTTGTTTCACACATTTCTTGAATAAAACTATTGTAGATTTTAATAGTTCCTACATTTGCATTAAGCGTTGAACTAAATTTAATTCGTACTTCATCAAATTCTTGAGTAGCTAAAAACCCTATTGTTTGTTTACTTGAAGCTGTTAACAAAGGCACCCCTAACAACATTGTAGAGCCAGATTTTGTTTCTACAGGTATAACTGAACCATCTTTATAAGTAGAAATTGAAATATTATTTAATAAATTAACATCTGCTATACTTGCTACCTCAATATCGAAACCAACAAAGTTAGCTCCTGTATAATTATCTAAAACATCATAGACTCCTATTTCTAAATCATCAAGAAGATTTACACTTAACCCTAGTTCAGCATAATCTGTAGTACTTGCACTTATAATATTTTCTATATTGGATAGTCCATTACCTACTCCTAAAAGACCAGAAGTACCTGGAGCATACACCTCTACTGGATAAGCTGTATTTGTCCAAGCGACTTGTGTATTACAATTTGAAGTATCCGTATTATTTTCATAAACCTTTACAAAGGCATTATAAACTATTAAGCTAGTTGTTAAACTACCAATAAGACCAGTATCATAAGTAATTCTTATTTTATTAAAGGGTTTTGTGGTTACAAAACCAACATTATAAGGATTACTACTTGTAAGATCTAACAACGTTAAAGAGGTATCATTACTTACTACATGGGTTTCCTGCAAAGTACTACCGTTATAGGTTGTTATCGTTACTCCATTTAAAAAACTTAATAAATTTGATATGGAAGACAGCAAAGAATTTGATCTTATTTTTGCCCCTGCATAACTACCCGCAGGCATTGTTAAGAGAGAAGTAATTGTTAGATAAGAATCACTGTTTGTAGATGTATAGTCAGAAGTGCCAGAAATTATCGCATTTCCTTTATTACTCCATTCATCAAAACCTAATGCTTTACTACTACTAACCGTAACTCCACTAAAATTAGTACCATCATTCACCAAAGGCACAATTTCGTTTTTAGGTAAATCTGCAAGCGTGTTTACAGCAAGAGCTTTTGTTGGTAAAATTGTTGTTGTTGTTGTTGTTGTTTTTGTTGTCTTAGCTGAATTTGTAAGACCTTTTACCTCTTTTTTATCTATAGCATAAATATTTATAATATTTAATACTAATAAAAGGGTTAACCATTTTAAAGTAGTCGTTCTTTTCATTTTTACGGGGGATTAAAAATTGTTTAAACTTTTGTTTTAATAAAATACACTTTTAGATTATAAATTATAATATAAAAGAATAGCACCATCATTTATTAGATGTACAAATTGATTTTTTACAAAGCGTGCTAATAATAATATTAGTCGCGAAATTTTTTTTATTTTTTTATTGCCTTAGCTAGATTTGCAAGACCTTTTACCTCTTTTTTGTTTATGATATAAATATTTATCATATTTAATACTAATACAATTGGGTAAGCATTTTAATGTAGTCGTTCTTTTCATTTTTACGGGGGATTAAAAATTGTTTAAACTTTTGTTTTAATAAAATACGCTTTCATCCTACAATTTATAAATAAATTATAATCTAAAAGAGATGAACTTCACTATGTTGTTTGTATGAATTTTATTAAAATGACATAGCAACCATTTTAATAAAATTAGTGTTTGTTTTTTCTAAAACACTTTAGATAAGTTTATAATATCTTAAACTTGAAGTAAATATAATAAATTTTATTTAACCGCAAAACTATTTTCTTATTAAATTCATAATAATTCTAAAAAAACACGTAACATAACACTTAGTTAACCTAAAATTCATAAACCACTGCTTTTAAACTCATTAGACACTCCATTATTTGTTTTGTTTAGGTTTTCTTTTAAGAAATTAGAATTTAATAAAAAAACAACATTTACACCCCTCCCCAACTTAAGCTTTAGTCTCACAAATTTGCTTATTAAAAAATAGTATTTAAAAGTTACTCCCACTAATAAACAAACCTAATTTTTATCATTATTATTACAAGCTCTCTTTATTAAAAACAAAAGACTCTACCTTATTTCTAAAAAAAACTATTTTAACACCAAAAACAACGGACAATATTACAACTAAAAGATTCTTGTAACACTTAACAATCTACTTCCACACACTACTTCAAAAGGTAATCATTTCTAATTCAATAAAATAAAAGTGACTTTTTAAATTTAATAGTGTCTTAATAATGGTGCTTAATTAACAATATATGTATAGCACTTTTAAAATTTTTCTAAATGACACACCCCCTAAAAGAAACTAAATTATTTGCGAGGATAATTCGTTTCAAACTAAAGTCCATAGCTTTACTCCTATTTTCTTTATTTGCGTTTTTTTATGTTACAAACATTAATGCGCAATGTGATAATTATGATTATACTCTAAGTAGCAATCAAAATAATGGTTATACTTTTCAATCAGGTATTACTCGTATTGTAGGTAATATTAGTATTTTTAATTCAACAGGCGCTACTTTTAACGATGGAGCTATCATTTGTATTTCAAACGGAAGTACTTTAAAAATTTCAAACTCTGCTTCTACAGGGAATGTATCTTTTATTGTAGAAGATGGTGAATTAATTTTTAATCAAAACCCACAATTTAAAGCGAATGTAAATATAACAGTAAGCAGTAAGGGAACCCTAACCGCTACAAATACAATTAGTTTTAACGGAGCTAAAAACACCATTTATAATGAAGGGGTTTTAGACATTTCCCAATCGTTACAATTTGGATCCTCTTCTATAAATGAATTTGATAATCTAGGTAAAGTAAATGTTGGTGGCGAAATAAATGCTGCATCTGTTGGTCTAAGCCACTTTAGAAATCAAGAGGAAATGGTTATTACTAATAATTTTCAAACAAGTTCTGAAACAACTTTTGTAAATTGTGGCAAGCTAACCTCAATAAGTGCATTTAATAACAAAGGTTTATTTGTAAATACAGGTACCTTTAACATTACGTCTGGGGCATTGTCTTTAGGAACAACAACTGCTACTTTTAAAAATTATGGTGTACTTTTGGTAAACGGAGACTTTAATTTAACAGGAGAATTTTACAATGAAGGATCTGCAGATATTAAAGGTAAAATACAAGGTGGCGGAGACGTTACAGGTCCTTTAACCTCAGAATCGAAAACAGGTTATATAAAAATTGGAAGTCAATCTAACATTTCTGGTATTGTTGGTCCAAATTTAGATTTCTCTTATACTTTTAATGGAACCCCAATACAAAATGCTACAATAGACGCAACCGTATCCTATAATTGTAGTGGTGCCAATTGTGCAAACCCAGAAGATTCATCTGAAACTTGTGCTAATTTAGACGGAACAATCCCTTGTTCATTAACGTCTCCTGGTACTTTAATAGGTTCTTGTACTAATAATAACGATTTACAATTTACATTAAACTTAGAAGGAAGTAAAATCGGTGCATCTTATACAATAACGGGCACAACCACAACTACAGGTTTTTACAATACAGATACCGTTTTTGTAATTACTGATGGTGCAGATGGTTTAGATAAAACCATAACAGTTACAGATATAGATGACCCTAATTGTAACTTAACAATAACGGTTTCTGGAGCTGCTTCTTGTTTAGATACAGATGGTGATGGAGTTATTGATATTGTTGATTTAGACGATGATAATGATGGTATTTTAGATACTGAAGAATTAGCTTGTCTAACCAACGCTCCTTACATTAATCTTGGTCAAACTTTTACACAAGCGAGTACAAATACATCTACAAGCAGCACAACTTCTGGATCAGAAACAAATCTATACACCTTTAACGGTGTAAGTGCTACATTTGCATACCAAGTTACTAATTCTGCTAGATGGGCTAGCGGAGTTCAAAGCCAAGGTCCTACAAATAATGTAGATGGAAATTACATTAATGCACAAATTAAAAACTCTAGTTTTCCTAATGGATCTTTCTATCCTGAAAATGCAGCGGATTTAAGTGTTGTAATTTATACAATAACTTTTACAGAACCAGTTTATAATTTAGAGTTTAAATGGGGAGGGCTAGACAACAGCGATAGAGCAGATATTTCTGCTAATTTAGACGGTGTAAATGTTCCTTTATCTGTTTTAAACAACTCATTAAGTGCAGGTAACTATACAATTATTAATCAATCTGTAGTAAGTACTACGAGTGCGGCAAATGCACCAAACAATAGTGTTATTGTTTCTTCACCAAATCCTATTAAACAAATTGTAATTGTAGGTGGTAAAGAAGATAGTACAGGTAGAGTTGCTACAATGCAATTATTCGAATTAAAATATTGTAGTGCACCCGATACAGACGGAGATGGAATTCCTAATCATTTAGATTTAGATTCAGATAACGATGGTATTCCTGATGTTATAGAAACAGGTGGTATTGATGCAAATCATGATGGAATTGCAGATGGAACGGTAGGAACCTCTTTAACAACAAACGGAATTCCATCTTCAGCAAACGAAGGTAACACACCTACAAATACCGATGCAGATAATAGTCCTGATTATTTAGACATAGATGCAGATAATGATGCTATTCCAGATAATATAGAAGCACAAAGTACCGCTAATTATATTGCTCCTAGTGGAGTTGGTTCTGATATCATTGATATCAATAAAAATGGTATCGATGATGCTTACGAAACTGACGGTATTGGTTTTGTTCCTCACAATACAGACAATACAGACAAACCAGATTATCTAGATTCAGACTCAGACAATGATGGTATTTTAGATATTGCAGAAAACGGACATACAGCAAATGTTGTATCAGGAACGGATACAGATAAAGATGGTTTAGACGATGCTTTTGATGATAATGATGATGCAACAATAGCAGGAGCTACTGTAAACGATGGTGTAACCCCTAATAACACAGTAACAAACCTTACCTCTTTAGAGAATTCTTTTGGTGATGAAGACAACGACTTTAATCCAGCAAGTCCAAGTACAGGTAATCTTGATTATAGAGATACACCAGAAGCTGCAGAAGCTATGATTACACAGGTATATCAATTTGGTACAGATAAATGGATTGAAATTACCAACATCGGTAATGCAACGATTCCTGCAAACACTATTAAAGTACAATTGTACAAAGATAAAACAGGCGATCAAACAGGTGTTAATCCAGATGTTTCTTATACAATTGGTACATTACTAGAAGCTGGTAACTCTGTTTTATTTAAAAACTCAAGTAATTCTATAATCACAAGTGCAGAAATAGCATCAGATGCAACAATCATTACTAATAATGATTTAACAAATTTAGATGATGCTACTAATGATATCATTACACTTTCTGCAGCTAACGGGGTTTATTCTTGGGAAAACAGATACGATGTGGTTTCTAATGTAACCAACAATACTTCTGTAGTAAGAATTGATGAAACGATAGCTCCTAATGCAACTTATACAGAAGGTGAATGGGTTGTTTTTATAAATGATGCTATAACAACTTACCAATCTGGATATGGTTTAGATGATACTAGCGCAAAAAGACACCCTCAAGATCCGTTAATCTCAGAAATTAAAAATTCTGATTCAGAAGCTAATACATTATTAGGTTTACATAGAATTAGAAAAACGGTTAGAGAAAATGGTAACTGGAGTAATGGTTTTCCAGACAGGTCCCGTTATGTTGTAATTCATCAATATTACAATCATGAAAGTAGTAGATTTAGTGCTAGAAAATTAGAAGTAAACGCAGGTAAAGAATTAAGAGTAACAGATAATCTATTAGTGGTTACAAATAGTATTGTATTAGACGGAGAAATTCGTTTAACAGGTGCTACTGCTCAATTGGTACAAACACACACAGATGAAAGTACAGTTAGCGGAAATGGTCAATTATTTGTAGATCAAAAATCAGAAGTACCTAGTTTATATCGTTACAATTATATGAGTTCTCCTGTTACCACTCCGGGAGCAGACACTTATTCACTTGCAACGGTACTTAAAGATGGTACAACACCAAATGATCCTAAAGAGATTACTTTTGTTACAGGATATGATGGTAGTGTAAATGCAACTGGTATTTCATTAGCAGATTACTGGATTTATACTTACGCTGCTGGTAATAACGGAAGATCTAATTGGGAACATAAATATAGAAGAGGAACTATAAACAAAGGTGACGGTTATATCTTTAAAGGACCAGGACAAGAACAAAACTATACTTTTGCAGGAACACCAAATGACGGTAGTTTTACCACTGAAAATGAAATAAGTGAAGGGCAATCATACTTGGTAGGAAACCCTTTCCCTTCTGCTATGAATGCTAGAAAGTTTATAGAAGATAACGAGGCTTTTATAACAGGAACATTATATTTTTGGCAACATGTAGGAGAAGAAGATCCTAATGGCACTGCAGGTCATAATTTTGCAGGTTACATTGGTGGATATGCTACTCAAAACAAAAAAATGGGTACAGCAGCAAATACCACAAACCTAAATGGTCCGGTAGACTACACACTTGAAGCAGAAGATGCTATTGAAGGAACCGGATTTGAAATATCGTTACTTGGTATTGGTAACTCTGTAGTTTCATTAAATCACACAGATTATATAAAATACTCTAATATTTCTAGAGGTGTAGATTCTTTAAGAATAACGTACGCATCTTTTTTTGATAAAAAGCTAAAAATTAAAATCAATAATCAAGAAACAGAAGAAATTATATTTTCTAAAACTGCTGGATTTTACATCGAAAAAAAGATAGCTTTATGTATAGAAACAGGTAGTGACGTTACCTTTACTTCTATTGATGATTCACATAGTGTTTTTATAGATAAAATAGTTTTTAAAGATCAAGATGGTCAAATAGCTTGCGCCCCTAGTACAGGTGATGCTACTTATGCTGATAAATATATAGCTCCGGAACCTTACATTGCAATTGGTCAAGGATTTTTTATAGAAGGTAACAGTACTAGTGGTAAAATTGTTTTTAACAATAGCCAAAGAGAATATATTACTAAAGAGTCTGGAGAGTCTGTCTTTTTTAGAAGTAAAAAGAAAACAACGGCTAAAACATCTAACACAGGATTACCTGTTTTAAAATTAGGAATGAACTATTCTAATACTGTGGGCAACAATTTACACCGTCAAATAGGAATTTCTTTTGATCCAGCAAACTCTTTTGAGTACGAAAAAGGATCTGATTCTAAAATGTATGATGTAAACCCTACTGACTTCTATTGGAAATTTCCAAATGATTACAATAGTTACGTAATTGCTGGTGTACAACAAATATCAAATGATTTAGAAGTTCCTTTAGAAATTATTGTAAAAGCAAATAGTGTTATTAATATTAAAATTGATGAAATCAATAACATCAGTCAAGATGTGTACATTAAGGACAAATTAACAGGTAAAACTCAAAAAATAAACGATGCCAATGCTACCTACCTATTAAAAGAAGGTACATATACAAATCGATTTGTTTTGGCTTTTTCACCATCAGAAAATACTGTACTGAGCGTAGAGGATGATATTCTATTAGACAAACAAACTAGTATTTATGCTGATAATGAAAACCACAACATTGTAATATCTAAAAACCAGGAAGTAAACATCAATAATGTAGAATTATTTGACATCCTAGGTAAAAAAGTAAACCTTTGGACTATTAAAGAACAAAAAGAGGTTTATCAATTAGAAATCACCAAACAAGTACCAACAGGTATTTACATTGTTAAAGTAAATACAGATAAAGGTACAATGAATAAAAAAGTTGTAATTGAGTAATAGCACAGCGGCTTCTTACCTATTAAAAATAGAAGCCGCTTTATAGAATTTACCTTTATTTAAAAACAACTTAAAATAAAGGATTCGTAAAACAGAATTCGTACATTTGTGCCCCATATTCAAAAGAAATAATGAGATTACACAGAAACTTAACTTTTGCTGTTATAGATAGTATTAGAGATATATTTAATGAAGGCGTATATGCAGACAAAGCTGTAGAAAAGGCACTAAAACGAGACAAACGTTGGGGGGCTAGAGATAGAAAATTTGTTGCAGAAACCATTTACGATATTGTTCGTTGGAACAGGTTGTACGCAGAAATTGCCGAAGTTAAAGCACCTTATGATAGAGATAATATTTGGAGATTATTTTCTGTTTGGTGTATTCTAAGAGGAATTGCATTACCAGATTGGAACCAAATTGGTGATGTACCAGAAAGAAGAATTAAAGGTCGTTTTGCTGAATTATCTAAAACTAGAAAATATAGAGAATCTATACCAGATTGGATGGATGAAATGTGTGCTAAAGAATTAGGTGAGGAAATCTGGACCAAAGAAATTGCCGCTTTAAATGTACAAGCTAGTGTAATTTTAAGAACCAATACGTTAAACATTACTAGAGATGTTCTGCAAAAGAAATTAAGAGCAGAAGGTGTTATTACAGAATTTCTACCCAATCATCCAGATGCTTTAATATTGCCAGAAAGAGCCAATGTTTTTAAAACAGAAGCTTTTCATGCTGGATATTTTGAAGTTCAAGATGCATCATCGCAACTTGTTGCTGCTTATTTAGATGTAAAACCAGGTATGAAAGTGATAGACACTTGTGCTGGTGCAGGAGGTAAAACCTTGCATTTATCTGCCTTAATGGAAAATAAAGGGCAAATTATTGCCATGGATATTTACGAAAGTAAATTGCGTAAATTAAAGGTTAGAGCAAAAAGAAACAAAGCGCATAATATAGATATGCGCGTAATTGATTCTACAAAACCAATTAAAAAATTACATGGTAAAGCAGACAGGGTTTTAATTGATGCTCCATGTTCTGGTTTAGGTGTTATCCGTAGAAATCCAGATTCTAAATGGAAACTTCAACCAGAATTTATAGAAAATATAAAAAAAATACAACAAGACGTTTTACAACAATATTCTAAAATGGTTAAACCTGGTGGAAAAATGGTGTACGCAACCTGTTCTGTATTACCATCAGAAAACCAAGAACAAGTTAATCATTTCTTAACATCAGAAGCAGGAAAAGACTTTACTTTTGTCTCTGATAAAAAAGTGTTAGCGCACATTTCTGGTTTCGACGGATTTTACATGGCACTTTTAGAAAAAAAATAAAACGCTATATTTTTGCTGATGTAGTGTGTAATTGCTGAAAAAGAAAAGATTTATTTTTTAATTTAACTTCAATTTACATGGTAAAAAAACTACTTCTTTTATTTTTAACAATTACATCTTTTATTTCATTTTCTCAAGAAGACTATTATGATGATGTAAATTTACAATTAACAGGCATTGCTTTAAAAGAAGCTTTAGCTACAAAAATTATTAGTACGCATTCTAAAATGTTAACCTATACACCTGGTGTTTGGGAAGCTTCTAAAATTACAGATAGAGATACCGATGAACCAGACAATGTTGTTTTAATTTATGGTTGGGAAAATGGTTCTGACCAAGATGCTACCAATGATAGAACTAGAGACAACTCTTTACAAGATGCAGGAACTGGCGCAAACTTTGTTTGGAATAGAGAACATGTATTTTCTAAATCGCTTGCAGAACCAAGTTTAATAACAGACAACCCTGGTTCTGGGACTGACGCTCATAACTTAAGACCCGCAGATAAAAATAGAAATTCAGAAAGAAACAACTACAAATTTGCATTAGGTAGTGGAAACTCGGGGCGCTCTTCTATTACTTACAATGGTCCTGATGGTGCAGACACAAGAGGTTGGTATCCGGGAGACGAATGGAAAGGAGACGTTTCTAGAATTATAATGTATATGTACTTGCGTTATGGAAACCAATGTTTACCTACTTATGTTGGTGTTGGAGACACACAGTTTACGCCAGATGATATGATTGATTTATTCTTAAAATGGAACAGAGAAGACCCTGTTTCAGACATTGAAAAAGCAAGAAATACGTATCATGAAAATACTTCAAATACCTATGCACAAGGAAATAGAAATCCGTTTATAGACAACCCTTTTTTGGCTACCAGAATTTGGGGAGGAGAAAATGCAGAAGATACTTGGGGAATTTATAAAAACAGTGATACTGAAGCCCCTACTACACCTACTAATGTTACCTTAAGCAACACCACGTTAACATCTATAGATATTTCTTGGTCTGCTTCTACAGATAACATTGGTGTTACACAATATCAAGTGTATGTTAATGATGTTTTAACAAAACAAACATCAACAGCTACCTCTACCTCTATTACAGGTTTAGAAACAAATACAATTTACAATTTTAAGGTAATTGCCAAAGATTTAATTAACAAATCTGAAGCAAGTATCGTGGTTACAGGGAAAACCTTGGCAGATACCACACCTCCATCAGTACCTACAAATGTTACCATTACAGACATCACAGATAGTTCTTTTAACATAAACTGGTCTGCTTCTTCAGACAACAATAAAGTAACTGGTTATGATGTTTTTGTTAATGGAACTTTTAAAGCAACTACTACAGCAACTAATTATGCACTCATTGGTTTAGCAACATCTACAACTTATAACGTAACCGTTTTAGCAAAAGACAAAGACAATAACAAATCGGCACAAAGTATTGCTGTAAATGCAACTACAACAGACGGAGCTTCTGGAGGCGTTGCATCAGAGTTATTTTTCTCAGAATATTTTGAAGGAGACGGAGGAACAAACAAAGCATTAGAAATTGTTAATTTAACAGGAGGTACAGTCAATTTATCTGGTTATACAATAAAACTAGACAGAAATGGTACTGGTGTATGGGTTTCTCCTTTAGCACTAAATAGTGGAACTGTTAAAAATATTGTTCCTGGAGATGTTTTTGTAATAGGAAATGGAAAGAACTCTTACCCAGAATTACAACCTTACTCAACAACAAATACCATCGGTCAGGTAGATTTGGTACAACCAGTTATTGAAGAAACTAATTGGGGGCAACCCGTAAACTTTACAGGTAATGATGCCATCGGTTTATTTAAAGACGATGTATTAATAGATATTATAGGAGAATTTGGTAACGGTGCTAATTTTGCTGTAAATAAAACACTTAGAAGAAATGGAAATATCACCGCACCAAATATCGCTTTTGATTTACAAGGTGAATGGACACCTTTCCCTGCAAATACTGTTGACGGTTTTGGTAGCCACACAACAACATTAAATACAAAAAACTTTATTTTTGAATCTTTTAAAATGTATCCAAATCCTACAAACGGAAGCAGAATTTACTTTAGTTTTACAGAAGATGCAAAAATTAACATATACAATCTATTGGGTAAATTAATATCAACATCAGTAATAAACAAAAGTAAAAACAATATTGATATTTCAGATTTATCTAAAGGAGTATATTTAGTAAAAATTAATTCTGGCAAACAATTTATCACAAAGAAATTAATAAAAAACTAACTTCTTACAATTAAACTTTAACAAAAAACGATTCGGAAACGAGTCGTTTTTTAAATTCAAAAAAATGAAAAAAACAGTACTCTTAGCGTTTCTATTAGTTACATTCATCGTTTCTGCACAACAACCTTATTATTCAGATGTTGATTTAACAAAGTCTGGTTTTGATTTAAAAGATGAGTTGGCTATAAAAACAATTGCGGCACACACAAACCTTTTAAGCTATACACCTGGTATTTGGGAAGCTAGCAAGATTACAGACAAAGACCCTTCTAATGCAAATAACATTTTACTTATTTATGGATATAACGATAACGACGGAAACTATGTTACCGACAGATCTAGAAGTCAAAATTTAAACGGTGGTAATTCTGGTACAGATTGGAATAGAGAACACACCTACGCTAAATCTTTAGGAAACCCCAATTTAGGTACTTCAGGTCCTGGTTCAGATGCACATCATTTACGTCCGTCTGATGTAAGTTTTAATAGCCAAAGAGGAAGTCTAAAATTTGCAGATGGTTCTGGTAATGCGGGTCCTGTTTCTGGTGGTTGGTACCCTGGAGATGAATGGAAAGGAGATGTTGCAAGAATGATGATGTATATGTACATCCGCTATGGAGACCAATGTAAACCAACGACTGTTGGTGTCGGAAACCTTGTTGGCCCTGACGATGAAATGATCGACCTATTTTTAGAATGGAATGTAGAAGATCCTGTATCTGATTTTGAACGCCAAAGAAATACCTACCACGATTCTAATGAAACTTACGCACAAGGAAATAGAAACCCTTTTATAGACAATGCGTATTTAGCTACAAGAATTTGGGGAGGAGAAAATGCAATAGATTCTTGGGGACTATACCTAACTCCAGATGAAGAAGCACCTACAGTACCTACAAACCTTGCACTAAATAATATTACAACTTCTAGTATCGATGCTACTTGGACTGCTTCTACAGATAATGAAGCTGTTACAAAATATGAGGTATTTGCAAACGGAACTTTAAACGGAGAAACTAAAAATACAACTTATACACTTACCAATTTAACCCCTAATACGGCATATAGTATAACAGTTTTAGCAAAAGATATTGCTAATAACAAATCTGCAGAATCGGCAAAAGTAGAAGCTACCACTTTAGCAGACACAACGCCACCTACGGTACCTACAAGCATTATTATTTCTAGTGAAATAAGTACTGGTTTTAAAATAGATTGGGCAGCCTCTACAGACAATTCTAGTGTAGCTAGCTACAGTATTTATATAAACGGAATCTTAAACGGAACAACACAAACTACAACCTATCAAGCTACAGGTTTAACGGCTTCAACCACCTATAATGTAACAATTTCTGCAAAAGATATTGCTAACAATGAGTCTGAACAATCTATAGCTGTGCAAGGAATTACAACTGAAGAAAACACAAGTACATCTTGTGGTTCTGAAACTTTTGATTTGATACCAGCCAACAGTAGTTCTTATTCTACTAGAATCTGGACCGGCGATAATGGTTTAGAATGGACCGCTACATCAGCTAGAACAGATCAAACATTAAATGAAAGAGCAATTACCCTTGATGTTAGAGATAGTAAAACAGGCTCACTTACTTCATCTACATTTGCAAACGGAATAGGAAGTTTAACGGCTTCAACTAAACGTGCTTTTACCGGAGGATCAGGCACTTTAGATGTTTTAGTGAACGGAAATAAAGTAGGGACATTACCTTATGGTGACGAAATTGAAACAACAACAATTTCGGATATTAAAATTTCTGGAAATGTTATTGTTGTTATAAATGATTCTAGCGCTGGCGGCGAACGAGTTATTATAGATGATTTAACCTGGACATGCTATTCTACATTAAGTACAGAAGAAGATCTATTTAATTCTTTTAAAATGTATCCAAATCCAGTACCTGGAAACAAAATCTACTTTAATACCATTGATGACGTTAACGTAAACATTTATAATGCTTTAGGAAAACTAGTAAAATCTACAGAAATTTCAAGTTCAAAAAATAGTATCGATATTTCTAACTTTTCTAAAGGTGTTTATTTAATAAAAGTATATTCTGAGAATCAATCTATTACTAAAAAATTGATAAAAAATTAAGCTCACTTTAATTTTTATAAAAAAAAGGCGCCTTTTATTACAAAAGGCGTCTTTTTTTATGGTTTATAACCACGTGAATAACTCTTAAATTTCACTGAATTAATTCATTAGAATTAAGATGAAAAAAAGTAAATTTGCATTTTTACAACAACACACAAATAAAACACAATAATGATTCATTTCTTTGGAAAGATAGACAGTAAAGTATTTGCTGTTCAAACAACAAAAAAATTAAGTACAGAAACGATTGCTAAATTAACTTGGTTATTTGCAGATCAACCAAAAATAGAAGAAACCTCAATTGATGCTTTTTTTGTGGGGCCAAGAGCGGCAATGATTACGCCTTGGAGTACCAATGCTGTAGAAATTACTCAGAATATGGGGATTTCAGATATCATAAGAATAGAAGAATTTACAGCTTGTACAGAAGATTTTTCTGATTTTGACCCAATGATTTCTGAAAAATTCAAAGGTTTACATCAAGAATCATTTGACATTCATATTCAACCAGAAGCCATTTTAGAAATTGAAGATATTGCAGCCTACAACAATCTAGAAGGTTTATCTTTAAGCGACGAAGAAGTAGCGTACTTAGAAGGTGTTGCTACAAAAATCGGAAGAAAATTAACAGATTCTGAAGTATTTGGTTTTAGCCAAGTAAATTCTGAGCACTGTAGACATAAAATATTTAATGGAACTTTTGTAATTGATGGAGAGGAAATGCCAACATCATTATTTAAGTTAATCAAAGAAACCTCTAAACAATTTCCTAACGATATTGTTTCTGCTTACAAAGACAATGTTGCTTTTGTAAAAGGTCCTAAAGTAGAACAGTTTGCTCCTAAAACGGCAGACAAACCAGACTTTTATCAAACAGAAGAATTTGAATCTGTAATCTCTTTAAAAGCCGAAACACACAATTTCCCTACAACAGTTGAGCCTTTTAACGGAGCAGCAACCGGTTCTGGAGGAGAAATTAGAGATAGACTTGCTGGAGGAAAAGGTTCTTTACCTTTAGCGGGTACAGCTGTTTATATGACTTCTTATTCTCGTTTAGAAGAAAACAGATATTGGGAACATAAATTTGAAGCTAGAGATTGGTTGTACCAAACACCTATCGATATTTTAATAAAAGCATCAAATGGTGCCTCTGATTTTGGTAACAAATTTGGACAACCCTTAATTACGGGTTCTGTATTAACTTTTGAGCATGAAGAAAATTCATCTTCTAGCTCTTCTAAACCTAGAAAATTAGGTTTTGATAAAGTAATTATGCAAGCTGGTGGAATTGGTTACGGAAAAGCAGAACAAGCTTTAAAAGAAACGCCAAAAGAAGGAGATAAAATTGTAATTCTTGGTGGTGAAAACTACAGAATTGGTATGGGTGGAGCTGCAGTTTCATCTTCAGATACAGGAGAATTTGCTTCTGGTATTGAGTTAAACGCTGTTCAACGTTCTAATCCAGAAATGCAAAAACGTGCTGCTAATGCAGTTCGTGGTATGGTAGAAAGCAATGAAAACTTTATTGTTTCTATTCATGATCATGGGGCTGGTGGACATTTAAATTGTTTATCAGAATTGGTAGAAGATACTGGTGGTAAAATCGACTTAGACAAATTACCTGTAGGAGACCCAACTTTATCTGCAAAAGAAATTATTGGTAACGAATCTCAAGAAAGAATGGGATTAGTAATTGCTGAAAAACATTTAGAAACTTTACATAAAATTGCAGATAGAGAACGTTCTCCTATTTATGATGTTGGTGAAGTTACAGGAAACGACCGTTTTACTTTTGAATCTAAATCTACAGGTAAGAAACCAATGGATTTAGCTTTAGAAGATATGTTTGGTTCTTCTCCTAAAACGGTTTTAACAGATACAACTGTTACTAGAAATTATAAAAATTCGAGATATAAAATTAAAAATTTACAAGTATATTTAGAACAAGTTTTGCAATTAGAAGCTGTTGCTTGTAAAGATTGGTTAACAAATAAAGTAGACAGATGTGTTGGTGGTAAAGTTGCCAAACAACAATGTGTTGGTCCATTACAAATTCCGTTAAACAACGTTGGTGTAATGGCTTTAGATTACAAAGGTAAAGAAGGTGTAGCCACTTCTATTGGCCACTCTCCTATTGCTGCATTAATAGATCCTGCTGCCGGTAGTAGAAATGCCATTACAGAATCTCTTACAAACTTAATCTGGGCACCATTAAAAGAAAATTTAACAAGCGTATCGCTTTCTGCAAACTGGATGTGGCCTTGTAAAAACGAAGGTGAAGATGCTCGTTTATACAAAGCTGTAAAAGCTGTCTCTGACTTTTCTATCGATTTAGGAATCAATATACCTACCGGAAAAGATTCTTTATCAATGAAGCAAAAATATGCTAATGATGAAGTAATTGCTCCAGGAACGGTTATTATTTCTGCTGCAGGAAACTGTAACGCTATTAGTAAAGTTGTAGAACCTCTTTTAAAAGTTGATGGAGGAAACATCTATTATATTAATATTTCTCAGGATGACTTTAAATTAGGAGGAAGTTCTTTTCACCAAGTGTTAAATACTATTGGAAATGAAGCTCCAGATGTAAAAGATACAACTTTTGTTAAAAATACTTTTAACACCATTCAAAACTTAATTAAAGCTGATAAAATTACTGCAGGACACGATGTTGCTTCTGGAGGATTGATTACAACTTTATTAGAAATGTGTTTTGCTGATGTTAATTTAGGGGCCAATTTTAATATCTCTGCATTAAATGAAGAGGATTCTATAAAAGTATTATTCTCAGAAAACTCTGGAATTGTTTTTCAAGCAGATGCTTCTGTAGAAACAATTTTATCAGAAAATAATATTGAATTTTTCAATATTGGTACTGCTAACAATTCAGAAACTGTAAATATTCAAAATAGTGAAGATAACTTTACGTTTGATGTTGCTGAAATGAGAGATGTTTGGTATAAAACTTCTTTCTTATTAGATCAAAAACAAACCGCTAATAATTTAGCTCAAGATCGTTTTGATAACTATAAAAAGCAACCTTTAACCTATAAATTCCCAGAGAACTTTACAGGAAAGTTACCTGTAATAGGAAAAGACAAACCTAAAGCTGCTATCATTCGTGAAAAAGGTTCAAACTCAGAGCGAGAAATGGCAAATGCCATGTATTTAGCTGGTTTTGATGTAAAAGATGTACACATGACAGATTTAATTTCTGGTCGTGAAACATTAGAAGACATTCAATTTATTGGTGCTGTAGGTGGTTTCTCTAATTCTGATGTTTTAGGTTCTGCTAAAGGTTGGGCTGGAGCATTTAAATACAACGAAAAAGCAAACACTGCTTTAAAGAATTTCTTTAAAAGAGAAGATACTTTATCTGTTGGTATTTGTAATGGTGCACAATTATGGATGGAATTAGAATTGATTAATCCAGAGCATAAAGTACATGGAAAATTAGGTCATAATGATTCTCAAAAGCACGAAAGTTCTTTTACCTCTGTAAAAGTACAAGAAAACAACTCTGTAATGTTATCTAGTTTAGCAGGCACAGAATTAGGTGTTTGGATTTCTCATGGAGAAGGTAAATTTAACTTACCTGAAGCTGAAGAAAATTATAATATTGTTGCTAAATATGGTTATGAAGGATACCCAAATAACCCAAATGGTTCAGATTTTAACACAGCTATGATGTGTGATACATCTGGAAGACATTTAGTTACAATGCCACATATAGAACGTTCTACTTTTCAATGGAATTGGGCAAACTATCCTGACGGAAGAAAAGATGAAGTTACACCTTGGTTAGAAGCATTTGTAAATGCTAAAAATTGGTTGACTAAATAATTTAATAAAAAAGTATATCTAAAAGGGCTTTTTTAAAGCCCTTTTTTTGGCGCTAATAATACATAAAATAGCCCTCTTTAATTAGTACAAATGAAAGTTCCAGAAAAATATTATTTTATAATTGAGCTTGGAAAAGCGTTACATATTTACGGTATTCCTTCCTATAAAATCCAAACCTACCTAACAGAAGTTGCTAAAACACAAGGTTTTACGGGTAGCTTTATGGACTCCCCTACATGGATTAATTATGTTTTTTATGAGGATGAAAATTCTTATAATTATATAGAATGTATTCCTCCTGGATCATTAAATTTAGGGGCATTTTCTAGAATAGCAGAGTTAACCAATAAGGTTATCGATTTAAAAATTGATAACGACTCCATAAGTAATGAATTAAAAATTATTCACTCTAAAACTAAAATAGTAAATCATTATTACTTAACGTTGGCCTATGCTTTTGGAGCAGGTTCTTTTAGTATTATGATTGGTACCAATTGGATTTCTTTTGCTTTTTCTATTTTATTAGGAGGGTTAATATACCTTTTGGTTTATTTAGCTACAAAATCTAAATATATAGAAAATGTATTCGAATCTTTAAGCGCATTAGTGGTAACCATTATTTGCTGCCTTTTAACTCTAGTTTTTCCTACCTTTAACTTAGGTTTAACCATTATTGCTTCCATTATTATTTTTATTCCTGGTTTAGCAATTACAACCGCTTTAGAAGAAATAACATCTAAAAGTTTAGTTTCTGGAGGTGCAAAACTTTTCGACTCTATCCTCTTACTATTTAAACAATTTTTTGGTGTATTACTAGGCTTAGCATTAATGACCTCTTTGGTAGATATCGATTTAACCTATCATGTATCTTCGATGCCAAAATGGACTATATTTTGTGCTGTTCCTATATTTTCAATTGCTCTTTTACCAATCTTTCAAGTACGAAAAAAAGACATGCTTTTTGGAGTACTTACAGGAGCATCTGCCTTTTTTACAACTGTTTTATTATCTGGATACGGAGTTTTAGTAAGTACTTTTTTTGGAACATTGGTTGTTGTAGGAGTCAGTCGTTTATTTGGTAGAATTTCTAAAACACCAAAAACGGTCTATTTAATTCAAGGTGTTATTATGCTTGTTCCTGGAAGTAAATCTTTTATGGGATTAAGTAACTCCTTTTTTAACCCATCTACCACTACTGGTTCTGCAAATTTATTTGAACAAGTAGCTTTTATTTTAATGGGTATTATTGGAGGACTTCTTTTTGCGGGAACATTTAGAGAAAGAAAACCTAGAAAAAACTAGTTGAAAACTAATCGTTATTTCTTTAATGTTATATGATACAATTTCTCAAAATCTTTTAGGATAATCGTGTCCTTGCTTTCATATAAAATATTTACACCATTCCCATTGTTTGAGTTTTTTGCTTTAAACTTTGTTTTTTCGTTATGTAATGAAAGTTCTACATAATTGTAGCCATAAGGAGTATAACCACCAACGTAATGATTTCCAGAGAATGAATTACCTAAAACAACCTTGTCAAATGATTTTGGACTTTTTTCTAAATTTAAAATAGGATTTAATCCATTAAGGCGTGTTTTTTCTATCACATCCTTAAACTCACCTGTATGATCATACCTTGTATATAAAGCGAATTCTTTGTCTTTGAATTTTAAAACACTTACTGAATTTGATAATGGATAAATTGAAACTAGATTCGGTTTTAATTTTTTTATTTTATCAGAAACTAAATTATTTTCTTTTTGATAAACAACATGAACTAAACTATCTATATGACTCTTAATTTTAGTATTGTATTTATCATTTATTTTACGCTTATAAACAACATTTAAAGAATCTCTGATTGTAAATGGTTCTCTAGAATTGATGATGAAATTCTTTAATTTTTCTTTTTTGAAATTATTTTCAATAGACATTTTATAAACCTCAATGAATTCAGGTTTTTCATTAGGTTGCATAAAATAAATAGTTCCATCTTTACTAATGTAATTATTAGGAACCTTTAATTCTTTTATTATATTAAATTTTCTATCTAAAATTATCAAATCACCATTTTCGTTATTGGCAAATAAATTTTTCTCATTGTATTTAATATCAATTAAATTAATAGCGAATTGTTTAATAGATATCTTATTGTTTGTATGCTCTGGAAAAATTGGAATTTCGGGATGTTTATCTTCCTCCGTTTTTTGATATCCACAAGAAATAAATATCAAAATAAAGAGTAGAGATGTTATTTTTAGAGCGTGATTCATTTGGTAATTATAGTAAATGTGTTTATGTTTTGGGAAATTGCGTCTTTTGTACTCCGAGTTAGATCTAATTATTTCAAGTTTTTTTCAAATTTAAATGACTCTTTTCCATTTGTTACTACAATTTCATAAATTCCTTTTTTTAAACCTAGATTACATTTTTCTGTTTTTTCTTGAACTTCGGTTATGTCAACCGGAACAGCTAAATCTATATTTTCTCCTTTCTTAAAAGCTAAAACCATCACAGGAAATTCAATTTTTATATCTGTTAAATCAATTGAAACATTTTCATTACCGTTTTTAAATAACCAACCAGGTCTATTATTAACGTATTTTGTATTCGGATGAAAAACAGCGATATCAGTCCACGTTTCTCTACGTTCATATCTAAACGGATTATTATCTTTATCAATTAAAACGGACGATTCTTTAATCTTTAAAGCTTTTAACAAAGGATTATTAAATTCAGATTTACTTTTCTCACTATAAACGACCTGATTAATAGTTAAAGGATTTATGTTTGTATATTCTGTAAATCTTCCCGCCATCGCTTTTTCCCAATAGCTATGCATTCCTTCTGAAGCATGATCAAAACCACAATGAATTAAAAATTTCTCATTCGGCTTCGCATTTATTACTTTTTCAATATTTTTTGCTTGCTCAATTTCTCTAAGTTTTCCATTTACATCCTCTACACTTTCATATGCGAATAAATTATATCCAATCTCTAAAGCATCTCTAACCAAATTCCCAAATTGTGGGTCTTTTATATAATGACCTGTTTTAAGAATAGGATATTTTCTATTATTAAGTAATGTGTCTAAATACTTTCCATTTCCTAATGCCTCTAAACCTAAATTTTTATATCCATTATCGAATAGCCCCTGAAGAAGTGACTTTGTAAATACTCGATGATAAGAATTGTGATGCGCTTCGTTTATAATTATCACTTGATTTTTCTTTGCAAGTTCAAAAATATAATCTGTTGCTTTAACTTTGGAGTACTTTTTATTTATAGAATCTACTTGATTTTCTGTGAATTTTCGATCCTTTGTTCCCATAGCCAAGTCCCATTGAATTAAAGCATTTCTATAATCACCTTTTGTTGCATAATCAGAAGCCGAAATTTGATATTTCCAAGATATAGTGTCTTTTGCTACTTTAGTCTCTATTTCCTTAGAAAATTTATATTCTGTTGTAAAATCAATTTTCTCAATCATTCTTTTTTCTTTTTTACAAGAGCTTACTAAAAGAATAATTGTTATTATGTATAATGCTTTATTCATAATTATTGCTAAGGTGTTTATCTTCTGGGAGATAGTGGTTTATGAGATCAACTATTTTTTTTAAGGAAATTGAAGTAAGTAAATTTGAAAAAGTCTTTACCAAATTCTAATTTTTGAAACCCTAAACTCAATAAATATGAGTTTGCTATTTTTTCGTCATCATTCACAATTTCCTCTAATTATTACTAATTAACATTATGATAAAAAATTAATTAGTCACTGTAATCTTTTATACAACCTCCAAAATACTATCTTTAATTCTTTGAGCCGTTATTTGTAAAATTCTTTTATTAATTTCTGATGAATTATCACTATAAAAAGCAAATTCATCCGTAGAAAAATGACCAATAATTACACCCAAAGTAAAGTTTTTATAATTATTGTCTGTTTTATAAATAGCCGTTACTTTACTTCTCTTTTTCTTATCTGGTAAAACAGCAAAATCAACTTTTCTTTTTAGAAGATAGTTTTTAAATGAACTAATTAACAAAGCATGTTGCATCTTTATAACTGGCCTTAAAACTTCGTTTTGAAACTTTTCCATCTCAGAAGTTCCTGCGTTTACTAAATCCGATAAAATGGGTCTTTCTTTCTTATTCATCTAATAATTCGTTTAGTTCTAATTGATAATCATACTGTAAATCTTCGTGAAAAGTAGCTATTGCTTTTTTTATTAAAAGCACCTGCCTATCAAAAGTTGCCAACAACCTTGCACTCTGCCTCATAGAAGGTTTAAATTCTTTTAAAAGACGGCAAAAGTGAAGCAGTAATGCCACTTCTGTTTCTTTCTTTTTAGAATACCTAATAAACTTTTTAGTGAGTGTTAAAATCTTTCTCACACTTTTTCTGATATAAAAATAACTCTTGGTATTTATTTCAGAAAAAAGCACCTCCATTTGGTCTTTTACACTTTGTATATATCGCTCTTCATTATCAGATTCAAACAACAAATACGTAAGTAATTCTTTATTCTCTTTCTTAAATTTAGACAAGTGTAAACACAATTCTTTTAACTCATCTGCAGATTTATAAGAGAGCTCATCTTTTAATTGTTTTAAAGTAACAGCCTTCATTTAGGATATTTTTTTTACAAGATAAAAAAGAAAACCTCACAAAGTAAAATCTGTGAGGTTTATATTTAAAATTCCGCTATCGCGGGATAAAATTCTTACTGAATACTAGGTACGTTTACCACTTCATTTACATCAGCATCATAATCTACTCCATCAACTTTAAAACCAAAAAGGTTATAAAAATCGTTGCTATATCCTTCTAAATCTCCTATTTCAGATAAATTTTCTGTAGTTGCTGTTTTCCAAAGTTTGTTAACTTCTGCTTGAACATCTTCTCTCATTTCCCAATCGTCAACTCTAATTCTTCCTTTTTCATCCAAGGCTAAATCTCCGCCAAATAAACGCTCACTATACAAACGCTGAATTTGTTCGATACATCCTTCATGAATCCCTTTTGCTTTCATCACTTTATACAATAAAGAAATATATAAAGGAATTACAGGAATTGCAGAACTTGCTTGGGTAACTAACGCTTTATTTACAGAAACAAATGCTTTACCACCGATCGATTTTAAATCGTCTGCAATTGTAAAAGCTGTTGCTTCTAAATGATCTTTTGCAGCACCAATGGTTCCGTTTCTATATACTGGTTTTGTTACTTCTGGGCCAATATAAGAATAAGCAACTGTGGTAGCTCCTTCTGCTAATAAGTTTTCAGATTGTAACGCGTCCATCCACATTTTCCAATCTTCACCACCCATTACGTTTATGGTGTTTTCTACATCTTCTCCTTCTGCCGGATTGATAGAAATTTCTGATACTTTACCTGTATGAAAATCTACTGTTTTGTTAGAAAAAACATCGCCAATTGGCTTTAAAACAGATTTATATCTTTTTCCTGTTACAGGATGTGTTCTTACTGGTGAGGCTAAACTGTAAATTACTAAATCTACTTGACCTAAATCTTCTTTAATTAAGTTTACAACTTGCTCTTTTATTTCGTTAGAAAAAGCATCTCCATTAATACTTTTTGCATATAAACCTGCTGCAATTGCTTGTTTTTCAAAAGCTGCTGTATTGTAAAAACCTGGTGAACCTGGTCTTCCTTCGGTTGCTGGTTTATCAAAGAAAACTCCAATTGTAGCTGCATCAGAACCAAAAGCACTCGATATTCTTGAAGCCAACCCAAACCCTGTTGAAGCTCCTATGACGAGTACTTTTTTAGCGCCTTCTATTTTTCCTTTTGATTTTACATATTCTATCTGATTGATCACATTTTGCTCACAACCTACTGGATGCGATGTTAAACAGATAAATCCTCTTGTTCTTGGTTCTATAATCATGGTTGTTTATTTTGTTTACTTCGTCATTACTAGGAAGTATGACGAAGTAATCTATTGATTTTTAACTAATATTGATAAGATTGCCGCGTCGTTCCTCCTCGCAATGACACAAACAAATATATTATTTTAAGAATTGAAGTACATTCTCTTCAATTCTTTGTAATACATTTTCTGTAGAAGCCTTTACAAAAGCTTCTCCAGTAATTTGTTCGTATAATTCTATATATCTATTAGAAATTTCGATGATTTTTTCATCATTCATTTCTGGAACTTGCTGCCCGTCTTTTCCTTGAAAACCGTTTTCAATTAACCACTGGCGTACAAATTCTTTAGATAGTTGTTTTTGACTTTCGCCTTTGTCTTGTCTTTCTTGATAGCCTTCTGCATAAAAATAACGAGAAGAATCTGGAGTATGAATTTCATCAATCAATACTATTTTTCCTTCTTTAGTTTTACCAAATTCATATTTAGTATCTACTAAAATCAACCCTCTTTTTGCTGCAATTTCGGTACCTCTAGCAAATAATTTACGTGTATAATCTTCTAAAACTAAATAATCTGCTTCAGAAACAATTCCTTTTGATAAAATGTCTTCACGAGAAATATCTTCATCATGATCGCCATTATCTGCCTTGGTAGAAGGTGTTATTAAAGGTTCTGGAAATTTATCGTTTTCCTTTAATCCTTCTGGCATTTCAACACCACATAAAGTTCTTTTACCTAATTTATATTCACGCGCTGCGTGACCAGACATATAACCACGAATAACCATTTCTACTTTAAATGGTTCACACAAATGCCCTACAGCTACATTTTCATCTGGGTTTGCAATTAACCAATTAGGAACAATATCTGCGGTATCATTCATCATTTTTGTGGCAATCTGATTTAAAATCTGACCTTTAAACGGAATCTGACGCGGTAAAACAACGTCGAACGCAGACAATCTATCTGTTGCAATCATCACCAAAAGTTCATCATTAATATTATAAACTTCTCTTACTTTCCCTATATAAACAGACTTCTGATTCGGAAATTTAAAATTCGTATCGTTAATTGTATTCATTATATGTTATGTTGTTGTGGGCGCAAAAATAAACTAAAGACTAGTTACTAACAACTAAAATTTTTATTCTGTTTCTATACTTTTATAAGCACTAATAATTTTTCTTACCAAACGATGTCTTACCACATCTTTATCGTCTAAATAAACTTGGGCAATTCCATCAATATCTTTTAGCGCTAATAAAGACTCTTTTAAACCAGAAACCTGCTTTCTAGGTAAATCTATCTGTCCAGGATCTCCTGTAATAATAAACTTAGCACTTTTACCCATTCTTGTTAAAAACATCTTCATTTGATTATGGGTAGTATTTTGCGCTTCGTCTAAAATAACAAAGGCATTGTCTAAAGTTCTACCACGCATAAATGCCAAAGGTGCAATTTGTATGACTCCTTTTTCTATATGAGATTCTAATTTTTCATGCGGAATCATATCTCTTAAAGCATCATATAAAGGTTGCATATAAGGATCTAATTTTTCTTTTAAATCTCCAGGTAGAAACCCTAAATTTTCACCAGATTCTACCGCAGGTCTTGTTAAAATAATTCTTCTAACTTCTCTTTCTTTTAATGCTTTTACCGCTAATGCAACAGCGGTATAAGTTTTTCCTGTTCCTGCTGGCCCTACGGCAAACAACATGTCATTTTTATTCATTAAGGTAACCATCTTACGTTGGTTATCTGTTTGGGGTTTAATTAACCTACCACCAACACCATGTACTAAAACTTCTCTCGCATTTTTTGCCGAAGCTGTTTTTTCATCATTTCCGTTAGAAGTTAAAATACGTTCAATACTATTTTCATCTAACTTATTGTAGGTATTAAAATACTTTATTAAGCGTTCTAATCTAGTTTCAAACTCATCTAAAATTTCTGGGTCTCCATAAACTTTAAGTTTAGATCCGCGAGCTACGATTTTAATTTTAGGAAAATACTTTTTTAATTGCTCTATAGTACTGTTTTGTGCTCCAAAAAAATCTTTCGGATTGATTTCTGTAAGCTCTATAATGCGTTCGTTCAAATGATTAATTTTTATTAATAGATTACATTTATATTTCAACTAAAAATAACCAATAATTTTTTTAAAATGATTAGATTTGCGTTAAATAGTTAACAACTTTTACACAATTAATTAACAGCCCATTTTTTAATGTCTATAATCACTTTAACAACAGATTTTGGAACAAAAGACCACTTTGTTGGCGCTGTAAAAGGAGCTATTTACTCAGAACTTCCGGATGCTAAAATTGTTGATATTACACACGAAATTTCTCCTTTTAACATTACAGAAACGGCTTATATTTTAAAAAACTCTTACAAAAGTTTTCCTGATGGCACCATACACATTGTTGGTGTAGACTCTGAATTAAGTAACGACAATAAACATATTACCATAGAATTAGACAATCATTTTTTTGTTTGTCCGGATAATGGCTTAATCTCTATGATTGCTTCTGAAATTAATCCTACAAAAATTGTAGAAATTAATATTCATGACAGAATAGAAAGTAGTTTTCCTGTTTTAGATGTTTTTGTACAAGTTGCTTGTTTTATCGCCAGAGGCGGAAATTTAACAGTGATTGGTAAAGAAATTAAGGATTATAAAAAATTAATTGAAATTCAACCTAAGGTAAATCAAGAAAAAAATAAAATTATTGGAGGCGTTGTTTATATTGATAATTATGGAAACGTAATTAGTAATATCAGTAAAAAAATGTTTAACTCCATTGGTAGAGGACGTCGTTTTAAAGTAAGTGCTAGTCGTTATTTTTTTACAAAAATATTTGCAAAATACAATGAAGTAACCGGAGATAATGCTCACGATAGCATACAATATGACGGCAGTAGATTGGCTATTTTTAATTCTGCCGGATATTTAGAAATTGCTATTTATAGAAGTAATTTAGAAACCGTTGGAGGGGCATCTACTCTATTAGGTTTAAACTATAGAGACTCTATAACCATAGATTTTATTAATGACTCACAGCCAGATTTTTCACCTTTAACTTAAAAATATGTTTGTAAGAATCGTAAAAATGAGCTTTCACAAAGAACATATCGAATCATTTTTATCAATATTTGAAGAGAAAAAAACATTAATTAGAGCTTCTAAAGGATGCACCTTATTAGAACTATATCAAGACAAAACAACCCCTGAAATCTTTTTTACTTATTCTTACTGGGAAAAAGAAGAAGATTTAGAAACATATAGAAACTCGCTACTTTTTAAAGAAGTTTGGGCAAAAACAAAGGCGCTTTTTAATGATAAACCTTTGGCTTGGAGCGTAGACAAAAAAGTGAGTTTACAATAAAAATTAAGACAAATAATAAACATAAAAATGGATTTCGACTTTACTACTTTCCCTGTTTTAGAAACAGAAAGATTAACATTAAGAGCAATAAACTTAGAGGATGCAAAAGCAATTTTTGGTTTAAGAGCAAACAAGGAGGTGAATGAATTTATAAGCAGAGTACCACCAAAAAATTTATCGGAATCTAGAGCTTTTATCGATGAAATTTCTAATTTAGTAGCCGAAAACAAAGGGATTTTTTGGGTATTACAATCTAATAATAGTTCTGAATTATTAGGAACCATTGGATTACGTAATTTTGATGTTGCAGATAATTATGCAGAAATTGGGTACGAAATTCATCCTGATTATCAAGAAAGAGGTTACATGACAGAAGCTTTTGAAGAGGTTTTAGAATTTGGTTTCGAAAAAATGGGATTAAAAACCATAGAAGCTTTTACACATAAAAATAATACGGCTTCTATTGCGTTATTAGACAAACTAGATTTTGATTTGCAAACAGAAAGAACAGACGAAAATTTTGAAGACAACAGAATTTACAAGTTAGAAAAATAGAAAATCTGAAAAAAATTAAAACATCAATTGTCATTTCGAATGAGGAACGAAGAGAAATCTATATTCTATACGTTTTTTAGTAAAATTTGAAATGACAATTGTTTGTATACTTTTAGAATCATAAAAATTTAACATTTGATAGCAATCCTAAAAAAAGAATTCAACTCATTTTTCGCAAGTACCATTGCCTATTTGGTTATTGGTGTTTTTTTATTGATAAACGGTTTATTTTTATGGGTTTTTAAAAGTGATTTTAATATTTTAAATGCAGGTTTTGCAGATTTAAATTCATTTTTCTTTTTTGCTCCTTGGGTCTTTTTATTTCTGATTCCGGCTATTACCATGAAAAGTTTTGCCGACGAATTTAACAGCGGAACCATAGAACTCTTAAAAACAAAACCAATTTCTGATTGGCAAATTGTTTTAGGTAAGTTTTCGGCTTCACTCCTATTAGTTATCGTTGCACTAATACCCACTTTAACCTATGTTTACACCGTTACTCAATTAGGAAACCCTGTTGGAAACATCGATTTTGGCAGCACTATTGGTTCTTATATTGGTTTATTATTTTTAGCAGCAGCCTATACTGCGATTGGTTTATTTACATCTACAATTTCTAAAAACCAAATTGTAGCTTTTATATTAGGCGTTTTTATCACCTTATTTTTATACTACGGTTTTGATGCCATTTCAGACTCACTTGGTAATGATTTAACCGTTAAACAATTGGGATTTAATGAACATTTTAAAAGTATTTCTAGAGGTGTAATTGACACACGAGATATTATTTACTTTTTAAGCATAACAGTATTCTTTTTATTCATCACTAAAACACGTTTAGATAATGAATAGGAAAATAAAAAACATCGCAATTCTAATTGTAGGCTTAATCGTTTTAAACATCCTTAGCCAATCATTTTATAAACGATTAGATTTAACAGCAGACAAACGTTACACACTTTCTAAAACTACAGAAAACATTGTTTCTAAAGTTGATGAACTTCTATTTATCACCGTTTATTTAGAAGGAGATTTTCCTTCAGAATTTAAAAGGTTACAAGTAGAAACCCGTCAGTATTTAGAAGAATTAGCAGCAACAAATACAAATATAAAAATCAATTTCGAAGCACCAGATAATCAGCGAGAAGCGTTAATAAAACGAGGTATGTTGCCAAGTCAATTAACTGTAGAAGAAGAAGGAAAATTGTCTGAAGCTATTATTTTTCCTTGGGTAGAAGTATCTTATGGTAAAAAAGCAACCATCGTTTCTTTGTTACCCAATGCCATTGTAGCATCACAAGATGAGCAATTACAAAAAGCCATCGAAAATTTAGAATATAGTTTTTCTAATGCTATTAATTCTGTTATTCAAAAGAAGCAAAAAAGAGTTGCTGTAATTACAGGAAACGGAGAATTACAAGACATTTACCAATATAGTTTTTTAAGTGAAGTTGCTAAAAAATACAGATTAGCCAAATTCACGTTAGATTCTGTAGCAACAAAACCACAACAAACGTTAAAAGATTTAACGTCTTTAGATTTGGCAATTATTGCAAAACCTACGCAAAAATTTACAGAGAAAGAAAAGCTTACTTTAGATCAGTTTATCGCCAATGGCGGAAAAACATTGTGGATGATAGACAATGTGCAAGCAGATCAAGACAGTTTATTTACAAACGGTAAAATGTTGGCCTATCCAAGAGATTTAAATTTAACCGATTTATTATTCTCTTACGGAGTAAGAATAAACACCACATTGATTAAAGATTTATATGCCGCTCAAATTCCGTTAGCAACCGGAAAAGTAGGCAATCAAACGCAGTTTAAAAATTTAGATTGGTATTTTCACCCGTTAGTTGGTGGCAATCCAAATCATCCCATAACAAAAAATGTTTCTCCGGTAAGATTACAATTTGCAAACCAGATTGATACGTTAAAAAACAACATCAAGAAAACACCTTTATTGATGAGTTCTTTATTGACCAAAAAAGTTGGAACACCTAGTTTTATAGAATTACAGTCTATTGCTGATGAAGTTGTTGAAGAAGATTATAATAATGGTCATCAACTATTTGCAGTTTTATTAGAAGGTAATTTTAAATCGGCATATAAAAACCGAGTAAAACCTTTTGAAACTCCTCTTTTTAAAGAGAACGCTATCGATAATAAAATGGTTATTATTTCTGATGGTGATGTTGGAAAAAATCAAATTTTAAAAGAACAACCTTTCGATTTAAATAGAGATAAATGGACAAACCAACAGTTTGGAAATAAAGATTTTCTTTTAAATACGGTTGATTATTTATTAGATGATGAAGGCTTAATTCAACTAAGAAACAAAACATTACAGATAAGAACACTAGACAAGCAAAAAGCCTTTAAAGAGCGTACTTTCTGGCAGTTTTTAAATATTGTTTTACCGTTAATTCTATTATTTTCTTTTGGATTTGTTTTTAACTACTTAAGAAAGAGGAAGTATTCTTAGCAGTTAGCAGTTAGCAGTTAGCAGTTAGCAGTTAGCAGTTAGCAAAAATAAAAAAATTGAAACTTTTTAACTTTAAACTTTGAACTTTGAACTTTAAACCTTAAACCTTAAATAGAAAGTAAATCATCATGAATAAGAGTATATCCTAACACTTCTTGTACTTTTTTAGAACTGATAATTTTCCATTCATACACTTCGTTCTCTTCAAATTCAGGCACCTCAAAATCGTTACTTAATTTTGCTATTGTATAAAACTCTCTTCTTGTTGGGTGATGATTAGAACAGGCATTAAACGTTTCATTCCAACAGTTTTGATCAATAATTTCATGTATAATTTCGATACAGTCTTCTTTATGAATCATGTTTACAAATCCTTTTGGCTGCGGAATTTTTCGTCCGTTTTTAAACCAATTACTAGGTTGTCTTACATCGCCAAATAAACCCGCAAAGCGAATAATTGTTGTCTCAAAAAAAGTGTTTTCTCTAAATAAGTTTTCAATTTCTGTTAACGGAGTTTTTAAAACAGCATCCTCTTCTGTCATCACTTTATTTAATCTTCCGTAAACAGATGTAGAACTGATAAAAATTACTTTTTGAATCTCAGAATTTTCTATTTGCGAAATTAAGTTTTCGAAACCATCCACATCTTTAGAGGTAATAGCTATAATTAAAATATCCGCAGATAAGAAATCATCAAACTCCTCAAATTCAGAAATATTAACAATATAAGGATCAATATTATTCATTTCTAACAACTCTAATTTATCTTCTGAAGTAGTAGAACCTTTTACAGAATACCCTTCATCTAATAATGAAATTGCTAATGATTTACCCAACCAGCCACAACCTAAAACACTTACTCTCTTCATAAAAAATGTATCAATAAAAACAAAGATACATCAGTTTATTTTAAGGTTTTGTTAACGTTATACGTTTTTTGAAATCGTAATTTTGAAAATAACTAAAACTAAAAACCAATTAGAATGAAAAAAATTATATTATCCTTATTTGTTGCGGCATGTACACTTACTTCAAATGCACAAATTAAAACACCAGCACCTAGTCCTTCTCAAAAAATAGAACAAACAGTAGGATTAACAGATGTTACTTTAGAATACTCTAGACCAGGAATGAGAGGTAGAACTATTTTTGGAGATTTGGTACCTTTTAATGAAGTTTGGAGAACTGGAGCAAACTCAAATACAAAAATTACTTTTTCTACAGATGTTACCATTGATGGTAAAGAGTTAAAAAAAGGGACATATGCTTTATACACAAAACCAGGAAAAGAATCTTGGGATGTAATTTTTTATGCTGATGCAACAAACTGGGGAAATCCAAAAAACTGGGATGACACTAAAGTGGCTTTACAAGCAAAAGCAGCGGTACAAACGATGCCTGTGAAAATTGAAACTTTTACCATGATGTTTGATGATCTAACAAATAGTTCTGCTGTTTTAGGTATTTTATGGGAAAACACGTATGTTGGTTTAAAGTTTGAAACACCAACAGAGGCAATGGTTGCCAAACAAATTAACGCCGTTATGAGTGGTCCTTCTGCAAACGATTATTACGCATCTGCTTCTTATTATTTAGAAGCTGGAAAAGATATTAAAAAAGCACAAACTTGGATTGACAAGGCTGTAGAAATGAGTTCTGACGATCCAAAATTCTATTTTTTACGCAAACAATCTTTAATTCATGCTAAAGCAGGAGACAAAAAAGGCGCAATTAAAGCCGCTAAAGAGTCTTTAAAATATGCTGAAAAAGCAGGAAATGCAGGTTATGTAAAAATGAACAAAGCCTCTTTAAAGGAATGGGGAGCAATGTAAATTGTAATCCTTTTTAAAAATATAAAAATCTCAAGCCGAAAGCTTGAGATTTTTTTGTTTCTGTATTATTTTCATCTAATTTCGCTGTTTACTGATACTTAAAAAATACATCAAAAGTGAAACTTAAAAGGAGAAGAAAATTAGTATCATATTCTAGTATACTAGACCAACCTATAAAATTTAATCCATTTGTTGTTAATCGTACTTTTTTACTTTGGGCACTGCTTGGTTTAATTGGTGGAGTTATTGCAGGAGCTTATTGGATTGTATTAGAATTTTTAATTCATAAAATTGCTTTTTTTGATGGTTGGTTGGTAATACCAACCATGGCTATTTGTGGTTTATTGGCAGGTTACATTATTCATTTTATTGGCGATCCTGGGGAAATTCATTTAATTGTAGATAATATTCGTTTTAATAAAGGAAAGCTAGACCCAAAGAACAATCCATCAATGATACTTTCGTCTTTGCTTTGTGTTGCTTCTGGAGGAAGTTTAGGCCCTGAAGCTCCTTTAGTACAAATAACAGGATCTACAGGTACTTGGTTAGGTAAAATATTTCGATTAAAAGGAGAAGAATTACGCTCTTTAAGTATTGCAGGTATGGCATCTGGTTTTACCGCCTTATTTGGCGCCCCATTAGGTGGAAGTTTATTTTCTTTAGAAATATTACATCACAAACATGCCGTAGAATATTATAAAGCCATTATACCTGCATTAGTAGCGAGTTGTTTTAGTTATATTGTATTTGCGCTAATTATTCATTTAGGATTAGGAGCAACTTGGAGTTTACCCACTTATGAGTATTCTGGTACTTTTGATTTTGGAATTGCTGTTTTATTAGCAATCGTAGCAACAATGGTAGGTTGGCTATTTATTTATTGTACAAAATTTTTAAAATCTCTTTTTAAAAAAATCAATACTCCTATTTACATTAAAACCTTACTAGGCGGAATAGTACTTGGTGTAATTTCTTATTACTTTCCTTTAACAAGGTATTTTGGGCACGAAGAAATTAACGCTTTATTAAATAATGATTTTTCTATTAACACTTTATTTTTAATCCTAATTTTTAAGCTTCTAGCTATTTCTGTTACTGTAACTTCTGGCTGGCGAGGTGGTTTTATTATTCCTTTATTTTTTATAGGGACTACACTTGGTTTAATTATACATCATTTTTTTCCGGCTATAAATGTTTCTTTAGCAATCATTAGCTGTATGGCAGCTATAAATGCCTGTGTAACAAGAACACCAATGAGCACCACCATTTTACTAGCAACACTAACAGGTTTTTCTTATTTTATCCCTATTTTATTTGCGAGTTTAACAGGTTATTTTTTAGCTCCTAAAACAGCCTTTATTGGTTCTCAAATGGATAAATAAAAAATAATTATAAATACTTATTTCTCTAAATGTTCTTCAATATCAGCAATATGATGCTGTAAAGCTTGCGTAGAAATCTGTATTTCTTTTATCAACAGAGAAAGAGAAATAATTAGTAAAATTAAGGCTAAACCAAATACCCAAACTGCCATTGTGTTTAAATGTACATAGATTAAAAACATAGTTACCACACAAAACAACAAACTAGATATTCCGAATATTTGCATCCATCTTGTTAGGTTTAGACGTAATTTTAAATTCTTAATTTGTCTTAGTAAAGAATGGTCTTGTCTTTCTAAATAAATATCATGTAAATTTCTAATTACAGCTGCATACGCTAAAAATCGATTTGTATATGCTAACATAATTAAAGAGATTGCAGAAAATAAAACGGCGGGTGTTGTTAATGTTAATTCTTCCATATAGGTATCAAATTTAAGGAATAATCAGCGGCAAGTAAAGGAAATAATTTTTAATTTTAATCGCTTAGATATCTAAAATCAAGTATTTCGAATACCCAACAAAAACATTACATTTGCCACATGCGAATAGATATTATTTCAGTTGCCCCAGATTTATTAGAGAGTCCGTTTAATCACTCAATTATTAAACGTGCAAAAGACAAAGGTTTGGCAGAAATTAAAATTCACGATTTACGTGAATATGGTTTGGGAAATTACAAACAAATAGACGACACCCAATTTGGTGGTGGTGCTGGTATGGTTATGATGATTGAGCCTATTGCAAATTGCATTAAAAAACTACAATCAGAGAGAACGTATGATGAAGTTATTTATATGACTCCAGATGCCAAAACACTAAACCAATCTACTGCAAATACACTCTCTTTAAAAGAAAACATATTAATTTTAACGGGGCATTATAAAGGTGTAGATCAAAGAATTCGTGATAAATATATTACCAAAGAAATTTCTATTGGAGATTATGTTTTAACAGGAGGCGAACTAGCGGCAGCCGTTTTAGTAGATGCTGTTGTACGGTTAATACCTGGCGTTATTGGCGATGAACAATCTGCACTTACAGATTCTTTTCAGGATAACTTATTATCTCCGCCTGTATACACAAGACCCTCTGAATTTGAAGGAATGAAGGTGCCAGAAATATTGTTATCTGGTAATTTTCCTAAAATTGATGATTGGAGAAGCGACCAAGCCTACAAAAGAACAGAAGAAATTAGACCCGATTTATTAGACGACGAAACCTCTTAGTGGTTTTTAAGTATAAATTTAAGAACCAATACTTTGAATAAAATAAAAACACTCATAACAAACAATAAAGCCATTTCTTGGGTTTTAGGTTTTCAAATCTTTAGATTGCTATTACTCCCATTTATGGGGTTAATGCCACAAGACGCTTATTACTATTTATACGGACAAAACTTATCGCTTTCTTATTTTGATCATCCAGGAATGATTGGATACATTTTAAGAATTTTTACAGAAATTTTTGGACACTCTATTTTTACCATAAAATTTGCAGATTTTGTAATTACATCATTAACTATATTCAGTTTTTATAAACTGGCTTCTTATTTTTTATCAAAACAAAAACTGCAAAGAGCCATTGTTTTATTAGCCTCAACCATTTTTGTTTCCATTTTATCTTTTAATTCTACTCCAGACGTTCCGTTATTATTATTCTGGACACTGAGTTTAATTTGTTTATACAAAGCAATATTTGAAGAAAAAAAGTGGTTTTGGATTTTAGGCGGAATTGCAATGGGACTGGCATTCGACAGTAAATACACTGCATTATTACTACAAATAGGACTAATTGCCTTTCTAGTATTTTCTAACAAATACAGAAAACTATTACTATCTCCTTGGGTTTGGATTTCTTTAATTATTTCTGCTGCTGTTACATTTCCGGTTTGGTATTGGAACTACCAAAATGACTTTGCATCATTTATGTTTCAATCATCAGACAGAACAAATTCTATTTCAGAATTTAAAATATCTCCTAAAAACTTCTTTGGCGCTATTGGTCATCAAATGTTTTTATTAGTACCTGTTTTATTTTTAGTCTTTATTACGTTTACCTATAAATATATAAAAAGAGCCTTATTAAAATTTAAAATTCCTACCGCTAAAACATTATTTTTATTAGCGTTTTTTATCCCAACTTTTGTTGGATTTTTTAGCCTTACTCCTATTTATTGGGTAAAACTAAATTGGATGATGCCTTCTTATATTACAGGAATCATTTTAGCGGGTATGTTTATCAACAAGAAATTATTAAAAATTCAAGTTGTTATTTCAATCGTTTTTCATGTACTTTTTAGCTTGCAAATTTTATTTTATTTAGTACCTATTAAAAGTGATGATACTTGGGTTGGATGGAAAGAATTGGCTTTAGAAACCAAAAAACTACAAGAAACACATCCAAATACGTTTGTTTTTTCTGATGATAATTATAAAACATCTGCTTGTTTAAACTTTTTTATGGACGAAAAAGTGTATGCACAAAACATTATCGGTTTACCTGCCTTACATTTTGATTATTTAGGAGATGATTTATCAACTTTAAACACTAAAAACGCTTTATTTATAGATTCAGACAAGCGTTTTAAAAACAGTAATAAAAAAGGCGATTATTCTACTTTATTAGATAATTATTTCGAAAAAGTAACAGAATTAACACCAATCATTATTAAAATTAACGGAAAAGAATCTCGTAAATTCTGGGTGTTTTATTGCGAAAATTACCAACCTAATCCCTTATCAACAGATAAATAAAAACATATTTTACTGTTTCTTTATTTCTAAGAATTGGTATGGTTTCTATTAATTTAAACTGATTGTATTTTTTACTATAAACTTTTGCAGGGTTTCTAAAGTTTCTGCTGTCTGTTATATACAAAACTTTATGATTTGTTAATGCTCTATTTTGACTATTAATCCAATAATATTTATGAATTTTAGTCAATGCTCCTACTCCATATACTAACATATTATTAGGTTTTGCTATATAATAATCTATATGTGCAGCAGGATACCATTGATCGGAAATTATTGGTAAATTGGTTAAATTATGAGCCTGTAAAACTTTTGTTACTTTTTTAGAAGCTTGTTGCCAACCATACAAATCCATTAACGCATCTTTTCTTCCTAAAATTTCTTTTGTTTCTGTAATTTGAACTGGTAAAACCCATCCATTATTAATTTCTAAAGCAACACCACTTAACAAAATCATTAAAAAAGCACAACCTATTATTAAATTTCTTCGAATATTTTTATTTGTGGATATATATACTGCCAATAACGGTAGTAAGGTTAAATAGGATACACTAGACCAGTGCGGTAACGTATCTCTAGATAAAGATAAGTAAATAGTTGTTGCCATTAACGGAATAGAAAACAACAAAAAGAAACGTACTATTTTTTTATCAAAAAAGAAATTTTTCTTAATAAAAGCAACAATCATTAAAATAATAGTTACAAAAATATATGGATTGTTATAGATAATTTGCCCAACAATTTCTCTAAGAAATGAAGCTTGACGGAACTTTAAATTAAAAAAAGAAACTCTTTCATTATGGAATTTGTAACTTATAAAATCATTTTGATAATTCCAATAAACAATAAGTCCAACTGCTACAAAAGGAAAAATAAAAGCAACATAAAATTGCCATTTAAGCAACCACTTTCTATTAAAAAACAATACATACAAACCAACACCTAACAATAAATAAATTGCTTGGTATTTAGAGTAGATAGCTAAACCAATACATAAAAACCCTAAAAATAGTTTTAGCAAATTCTCTTTTTTAGGTTGATATGGAACTACCTGAATCAGAAAATAAAAAGCCAACAACCAAAACAAAACCATGGGTGCATCGGGTAAAATAAATGTTCCAGAAATAATTAATCCATAAATACTAATATTATAAAGTAAAACACTTAAAAGACCTACAAAATCATTTTTTAGATACCTTCCTATCAAAAAAACAACATACATAGCAATACTTGTAGGTAAAATTGCAGCTAACCGAATGGCTAATTCTGAATCGAAATATAAATTCGCTGTAAAAAACTGAATAAAAAAACCAACCATACTCGGATGATCAAAATGACTTAAATCTGGGTATTTTGCATACAACCAGTAATACACCTCGTCGTTACCAAACTCTAACTGACTAGCCCAAAAGAGCCTAAAAATGGTGCTTATTATTATTACAAAAAAAGCAGTTTTTTTATAAGGTATGTGCATTAAACAATATTTTTGTGCTCTTTAAAAATTGCCATACTAACAATCCCTATTAAAATACCTATAAAAGAACCTACAAAAATATCAATCAAAAAATGTTGCGATAAATAAACTCTAGATAAACTCGCTATAATTGCTAAAGAAATCCATATATATTGCGATTTACATTTTGAGAAATACAAACATAAAATTGTAAAAATTGCAAAAGCAGTTGTAGTATGACCAGACGGAAAAGAGTTCATCATTGCCATTTTTACTCCCTCAATTAAATGTAAACTTTCTTCTCCCAAAGCACCTACTGGTCTTAATATTCCTTTAAATAATATCTTTTTAAAAAGATGTGTAATTAATAAAGTTAAAACACCACTTACAAGAAACACATAAGTCATTTTTCTTTTGATAAAAAAGAAGACAACGCCTAAAATAGCAAATAGAACTCCATCTCCTAAAAAAGTACTATATTTAAAAAGTAGATCAAAAAAAGAAGAATGAAATTGATTAATTTTTAAATGCAATGTAAATTTATTAAAAAGCAATACAAAAGTTAATAGCAATAAGAAAAACAAGCTATAAATAATAACTATTTCTTGTTTGATATCTAACAAAATTATAGACAGATTATCTTTTACTTTTAAAAAATTTCTTAATACTTTTTTACTTCTTTTTTTATTTAATCGTCTATTTAGAGTAATTACTTGTTCCATATTATATTGGTTAGTTGATGCCTCAAAACTATTTTACCTATATAACAATAACATTAATATATCTTTAAGCCTATATAAACGATTAGAAGACAATTATTTGAAAGACAATGTTTTCTTAATTTTAAGCGAATAAAAATTAATATAAAATAAATCTAATTTTAAGTTTTCAAATAAAAAAAATATTATAAATTTGCAACCGCTAAATTAACCTCTGACGAAGAAATCGTGAATGTTGCTTTACAAAACCAATTAAATTAAAAGATATGGAATCTTTAGTAAAATTTGTACAAGACGAATTTGTAACAAGAAAAGAATTTGCAGAATTTGCAGCAGGTGATACAATCACTGTTTATTACGAAATTAAAGAGGGAGAAAAAGTACGTACTCAGTTTTTTAGAGGTGTAGTTATTCAAAGAAGAGGAGTTGCAGCTTCTGAAACATTTACAATCAGAAAAATGTCTGGTACTGTAGGTGTAGAAAGAATTTTCCCTGTAAACTTACCTTCTATTCAAAAAATTGAAGTTAACAAAAGAGGTAAAGTACGTAGAGCTCGTATTTTCTACTTTAGAGGTCTTACTGGTAAAAAAGCTAGAATTACTGAAAAAAGAAGATAATCTCTTTTACATAAAAGTATTTAAAAAGCGTTGTGAGAAATCACAACGCTTTTTTAGTTAACAAATGTTTACAACTAAAGTTTATAACATGTTAACAACAAATATGTTATAAAAACATATATCCATTATAAAAATAATATATTTATAGTATAATTTATAATTAATTAAACCTATTGATATATAAATACCAATAAAAAGATTACATATAAATTATATAAAGTAACGTTCTTTATACCTGTTAATTTAAAAACATAACCAAAATTTCCTTTTATTAAAAAATAAAACTGAAACTAAAAATTACTGATTGTCTAAATAATTAGCAATTTAAAAAAGGTTTAATTTTTAAGATTAACAACAGAAACATTAATAAAAATTCTAAAAAAGTAAAATGCTTGATTAAAATTAAGGATGTTTCAAAAACCAGAAATAGTAGTAAGTAATTTCTTTATTAAAAAAGAAATATAAAAGGTAACTTTTATTTGATATTGTAGTAATACAAACAGTACAAAAACACTATTTTTAAGAAGCCATATCACCACAAGAGATTGTATGATATGGCTTTTATTTTAAAATACACTAACATTCACATCAATACTCATAATTTATTATTAAAAACACATAAAAACAACCTAATTAATAATAATTAATCAACAAAAGTGTCGCTTTTAATTCATAAATTTGTTCCACTTTTTTACGAAAAGCATTTCGTACAAAAAAAATAATATCTAAAATAATATCTCAAAATGAGTAAAATAGCAAAAATTGTTTATACAAAAACTGATGAAGCTCCTGCTTTAGCAACACGCTCTTTCTTACCTATCGTAAAGGCTTTTACAAAATCTTCTAACATAGAAATAGAAGTAAAAGATATCTCTTTATCTTCGAGGATACTTGCCAATTTTTCAGCTTATTTAACCCCAGAGCAAAAAGTAGAAGATGCTTTAGCTTTTTTGGGTGACTATGCTAAGAACCCAGAGGCAAATATTATTAAATTACCAAATATTAGTGCTTCTGTACCTCAGTTAAAAGAAGCTATCTCTGAATTACAAGAAAAAGGATTTGCGCTTCCAGATTACCCTGAAGAAATTAAAACAGATGATGATAAAGCTGTTTTGGCTTTATATAACAAGGTAAAAGGTTCTGCTGTAAACCCTGTTTTACGTGAAGGTAACTCAGACAGAAGAGCACCAAAAGCAATAAAGAATTATGCTCGTAAAAATCCTCATTCTATGGGGGCTTGGTCTGCAGATTCTAAAACGCATGTTGCAACAATGACAGAAGGAGATTTTGCTAATAACGAAAAATCTGTAACTGTAAAAAAAGCAACTTCAATAAGTATTGTACACATAGCTACAGATGGAACTAAAACCGTTTTAAAAGAAAAATTAGATCTTTTAGATGGTGAGATTATTGATGCTACTATAATGAGTAAAAAAGCATTAATTGCTTTTTTAGAAGAACAATATGAAGATTCTTTAGATAAAAATGTATTGTTTTCATTACATATGAAAGCAACGATGATGAAAGTTAGTGACCCAATTATTTTTGGTCATGCTGTTCGTGTTTATTTTGCTGATTTATTTAAAAAGCATGGAAAAACTTTTAAGAAAATTGGTGCAGATGTTAACAACGGTTTAGGGAACCTACTTTCTAAATTAAACGAGTTGCCTAAAGAAAAACGTGATGAAATTAGACAAGAAATAAGATATGCTATAGATCACGGACCTGAATTAGCCATGGTAAATTCTGATAAAGGAATTACTAATTTACACGTACCATCTGATGTAATTATAGATGCTTCTATGCCTGCTATGATTAGAACATCTGGTAGAATGTATAATTCTGATGGTAAATTACAAGACACAAAAGCAATTATACCAGATAGTGCCTATGCAGGTATTTACTCTGCAACTATAGATTTCTGTAAAAAACATGGTGCTTTTGATCCTACAACTATGGGAACAGTACCTAATGTTGGTTTAATGGCTCAAAAAGCAGAAGAATATGGTTCTCATGATAAAACTTTTGAAATTGCTTCTGACGGAAAAGTAGTAGCTATAGACGCTTCTGGAAAAACGCTTTTAGAACACACAGTTGAAGAAGGAGATATCTGGAGAATGTGTCAGGCAAAAGATTTACCAATTCAAGATTGGATTAAATTAGCCGTTACAAGAGCTAGAGCTTCTAATACTCCTGCAGTTTTCTGGTTAGATAAAAACAGAGCACATGATGCAGAAGTTATTAAAAAAGTAAAAAAATATTTACCAGAACATGATACTGATGGTTTAGATATTAGAATTTTATCGCCAATAAAAGCTACTGAATTTACTTGTGAAAGACTTATAAAAGGAGAAGACACTATTTCTGTTTCAGGTAATGTATTACGTGATTATTTAACAGATTTATTCCCTATTTTAGAAGTTGGTACTTCTGCCAAAATGTTATCTATTGTGCCTTTAATGAATGGTGGAGGATTGTTTGAAACAGGTGCTGGTGGTTCTGCCCCAAAACATGTACAACAATTCTTAGAAGAAAATCATTTACGTTGGGATTCTTTAGGTGAATTTTTAGCCTTAGCTGTTTCTTTAGAACATTTAGGAACCGCAAATAACAACTCTAAAGCTTTAGTGTTAGCAGAAACGTTAGATGATGCTACAGATAAGTTTTTAGTAAACGATAAATCTCCTTCTAGAAAAGTGGGTGAATTAGATAACAGAGGAAGCCATTTTTACTTAGCAATGTACTGGGCAGAAGGCTTAGCTAGTCAAGATAAAGATGCTGAATTAAAAGCTACTTTTTCTAAAATTGCGACAGAATTAAAAGCTAATGAAAACAGTATTGTTACAGAATTAAATGAAGTTCAAGGAAACGCTGTAGACATGGGTGGTTACTATTTACCTAGTGATAGTTTAGCAGACGCTGCAATGAGACCTAATTCTACTTTAAATATTATTTTAAATTCTATTTAGTTTTTAATAGAAAAACAATATATATTTTTAAAAAGTCGATGTTAAAAGCATCGACTTTTTTTTATTTATAATAGTAATACAAAAAACTTATTTACTTTACAGTATATTAAAGATTAGTATTGTATTTTTGTTTAAACTCTAAACTAAATCATTAAACAGAATGTTTCGTTTTAAAAAATTACTCTTTTTAGTATTCTTACTAAGCTTTACAGCCTTTAGTCAAGAAAAATATACAGTTAGTGGAACTATTTATGATGATAGTAATAATGAAACTTTAATAGGAGTTTCTATTTACTTTCCCGAATTAAACACAGGCACCACAACCAATGAATACGGATTCTATTCTGTAACTTTCCCCGAAGGCACTTACAAAGTACAAGTAAGTTACTTAGGCTATTCTACCCTTGTTGAAACTATCAATTTTAAAGAAAAGGGAACTAAAAACTTTAAATTAAAAGAAGAAGCAGAAAGTTTAGATGAAATAGTAATAGAAGGCAATGTAGAAAACCTTAATGTTAGAACGCCACAAATGAGTGTAAACAAACTAACCTCCGCAACCATAAAACAAATACCTGTTGTTTTAGGAGAAGCAGATATTATTAAATCTCTAATTCTATTACCTGGTGTTACAAGTGCTGGCGAAGGAGCTTCTGGCTTTAATGTTAGAGGTGGCGCTGCAGACCAAAATTTAATTTTATTAGATGAAGCCATTGTTTTTAATTCTTCTCACCTTTTTGGTTTTTTCTCTATTTTTAATCCAGATGTAATTAAAGATGTAAAATTATATAAAGGAGGAATTCCTGCAAAATACGGAGGAAGATTATCATCCGTATTAGATATTTATCAAAAAGAAGGAAACAGTAAAGAATTTAATGTTACAGGTGGTATTGGCTTGGTTTCCTCTAGATTATTAATAGAAGGTCCTATCAAAAAAGAAAAAATTTCATTCTTAGTAGGTGGTAGATCTTCTTATGCACATTTATTTTTACCGTTATTTGATAATGATAACACCGCTTATTTTTACGATTTAAATACAAAGGTAAATTACCGTATTAACGATAGAAATAGCCTTTTCTTTTCTGGATATTTTGGTAAAGACGTTTTTGGCATTAGTGATAACTTTGTAAATACCTACGGAAACAAAGTAGGTAACTTACGTTGGAATCACCTTTTTTCTGACAAGCTATTCTCTAACTTATCTTTAATTTATTCTGATTATTTCTACGGATTAACTTTAGACTTTGTTGGTTTCGAGTGGGATTCTGGTATAACTAATTACAACCTTAAATACGATTTTAAGCACTACCTTAACAATAAAATAAAACTAAGTTATGGTATTAACAATATCTACAACAAGTTTAATCCTGGAGAAATTATTCCTAACAGAGATGACTCCGGAATTGTGCCTGAAAAATTAATTGATAAATATGCCAACGAATTTGCCGCTTATATAGATGCAGAACACAAAATAAACGACAAACTGAGATTGCAATACGGAATTCGCTACAGCAACTTTACAAGATTGGGGCAAGATGAATTAAATATCTACACCAATGATGAAGCTGTAATTTATAATAACGAATTTAAAAAATATGAATCTGCAGAAGCAATTGGCACAGAATCGTTTAAAAGAAGTGATGTAATAAGTAGTTTTAACAACTTAGAACCAAGAGTTTCTATGTCTTACATTTTAGATGATAATACCTCTGTAAAAGCCAGTTATAATAGAATGGCACAGTACTTACACCTGTTATCTAACACGTCATCCCCTACTCCATTAGATGTTTGGACACCAAGTGGAAAATATATAAAACCTCAACTATTAGATCAATATGCTATTGGTTATTTTAAATCTTTAAAAGGAGGAGATTATTCAATAGAAACCGAAGTTTTCTATAAAGACATTCAAAATAGAATCGATTATATAAATGGTGCTAATTTAATTGCCAATAATGAAATTGAAACCGTAATTCTTAACGGAAAATCTAGAGCTTACGGTTTAGAACTTTTATTAAAAAAGAATTCTGGAAAACTAAATGGTTGGCTTGCCTACACCTTATCTAGGTCAGAGCAATTAACACAAGGTAGAACAGCAGATGAACCAGGAATTAACAGTGGTCAATGGTATAATACTCCCTATGATAAAACACACGATTTTTCTATAAATGCCAGTTACGAGCTAAATGAAAAATGGAAATTCAATACAAATTTTGTTTTTCAAACTGGGCAACCTACAAATTACCCCGTAGGTCAATACTCAATACAAGGTTTAAATGTACCTATTTATGATGATAATAGAAGAAATGCAGACAGATTACCTACGTATCATAGATTAGATGTTTCTGCTACATTGACTCCCGAAAAAAATAAAAATAGAAAATGGCAAGGAGAATGGGTATTTGGTATTTACAATCTATATGGTCGTCAAAATGCTGCTTCTATCAACTTTACTCAAAATAGAGAAACCTACAAAAACGAAGCCATACAAACTTCTATTTTCGGTCTAGTGCCTTCTGTTACTTATAATTTTAAATTTTAGATTGATGAAAAAGATATATATACTTTCTGTTTTAATGGTATTACTTTTTGCTAATTGTGAAAAAGTGGTAGATATTAACGTTCCTTCAATTGAACCGAAATTAATTATAGACGCTTCTTTTGATGTTTTATTTGATGAAAGCCCAGTTACCGCAAGTACTATTGTAAGGTTAAGTTTGTCTGCAGATTATTTTGATGAGGAAATACCTAAAGTTACCAATGCAATTGTCTTTGTAACAAACCTATCTAATAATACAGTAATTAATTTTTATGACAACAACTTAGATGGAAATTACAAACCATTATTTTCGTTTATTCCTGAGGATGACGTTCAGTATGAATTAACCGTAATTTATAATAATGAAACTTATAAAGGCAAAGCAACCAAGGTAAAATCAACTCCACTTACAAATGTTGTTCAGGGAGATGAAACCTTATTCTCTGGTGAAGAAACTGAATTAAAAGTAACTTTTAAAGATGAACCTATCGTAGAAAATTACTATTTATTTAATTTTGATAGAAGCTTATTTTTATCAATTGATGATCGTTTTTTTAATGGATCTGATTATAATTTTTCTTTTTTCTATCAAGAAGATGATATAGAATTACCAACCACCACAACCATTAAAATGTCTGGTATTACAAAAGATTATTATACGTATTTCGAAGTTTTAAGCAGTCAAAGTGGTCAAGGTGGCGGTGGCCCTTTTCAATCTATTCCCTCATCTCTTTTAGGAAATATGATTAATACAACGAATGAAACTAATTTCCCTTTAGGCTATTTTCACATTTCAGAAACAGATACTTATACCATAGACTTGGTTGAAAAAAACTAAAATTTAATTTTTAACGAGTCTATGCGTTAGGGATAGAAACGGCATCCTTTTTCTATCAGTTCGAGTGAATTTTGAAGAATGAAAAATTTGTATCGAGAACAGAAGAAAAAGATATAGTGTAAAGCCCGTTAAAACGCCCAAAAATAATTGAGTATAAACTAGAATTCTGTATTTTTGGACAATGACTTTTATAAGAACAACAGAGCAAGATTCTAACTACAATCATTTAGAAAAAATGACTGTAAAAGAATTATTAAGCAACATTAATAACGAAGATAAAACAGTGCCTTTTGCTGTAGAAAAGGCTTTACCACAAATTGAGGCTTTAACAGAACAACTTGTAATGAAGTTACAAGATGGCGGAAGATTGTTTTATTTAGGAGCTGGTACTTCTGGTAGATTAGGTGTTGTAGACGCCTCTGAATGTCCGCCAACTTTTGGCGTACCGCATGAACTTGTTGTGGGTATTATTGCAGGTGGAGATATTGCTATTAGAAAAGCCGTTGAATTTGCAGAAGATTCTACAAACCAAGGTTGGCTAGATTTGCAAAAACATAACATTACTAATAAAGATGTTGTTGTGGGTATTGCTGCATCGGGCACAACGCCGTATGTTATTGCAGCTTTAGAAGAATGTAATAAAAACAACATTACTACAGGTTGTATTGCTTGCAATAAAAATAGTCCTTTAGGGCAGGTTTCTCAATTTCCGGTAGAAGTTGTTGTGGGACCAGAATTTGTTACAGGAAGCTCTAGAATGAAAGCAGGAACAGCACAAAAGCTAGTTTTAAACATGCTTTCTACCGCTACAATGATTCAATTAGGAAAAATTAAAGGCAATAAAATGGTAGACATGCAGCTTTCTAATAAGAAATTAGTAGAAAGAGGTGAAAAAATGTTAGCTAAAGAATTAAATATCGACCTATCGGAAGCAAGTAAATTGTTAGCTGAATTTGGTAATGTTAGAAATGCTATTACAAACTATAAAAAATGAGTACTAATTTAAATTTATTAGGTAAAGGTTTAAAATACTTAGGTCTTTTAATTTTTCTTTTTATAGCCTCGCCAATAACACTAACTATGGGGTTTAAAGCTTTAAAAAAGTTTAACAATACCCCTCAAGAATATGTAGCTTACCTAATTCTTTTAGCAGCAGCTATTTTAATAATTTTTACTATTTACTTTGCTTTTAAAACTTTTAATATACTACTAAAAGCTATTTTTAATAATTAATGAGCGTACAAAATACCGACGGAATTATAGTAATACTATCTTACCCAGACACCATTGTAAGGCCCGCTTATTGGGAAACCTTAAGTAATTTTTGGCCAATGATTGGTATTGGCGGTAAACATGCGGTACAAGCGGGTCATGCTGCTTTATTACTGATTAAAAAAGGATGTTCTGAAATTAATTATTTTGATTTTGGACGCTATATTACCAGTTACGGAAATGGTAGAGTTCGGTCTAAAGAAATAGATCCGGATGTTGCCATTTCTATAGAAGCTAAATTTAAAGATGATAAGCTAAACAATCTTAAAGAAATTTTACTTTGGATAGAAAATCATCCAGAAAAAACACATGGTGATGGTAGATTAGTGGCTAGTATTCACACAGAAATTGATTTTACCAAGGCTTATAACTTTATCCATCAATTAATTAATCAAAAAGAAATTCCTTATGGTGCTTTTATAAAAAATGGCACCAATTGTGCACGCTTTGTAACGGATACTATTATTGCATCTTCAGCTAATAAAAAGATTAATAAGTTGTTAAAAAAGTCGAACTTATTTACGCCTAGCCCTATTGGAAATGTAATTAAAGGAAATACAAACAATAGTATTTACAACATCTACAAACAAGAAATTACAACGTACAAAAATAGGTCTATCGTTAAAGAATATAGAGCTTCCTTTTTTAATAAGTTTGAAGGAGAACCGAATTTAATTGGTACAGAATTACCAAATAAACAGGTGTTTGAGCTTAACAACGGAACTTGGTTAGGCGGAATTGGAAGTGGCGCTTGGTTTAAAATAGAAGCAAAAGTAAATACAGCTACTTATAAAATAGCGAGATATACTGCAGATGGAAAAAAAGATTTTGAAGGTGTTTTCTCTATTAATAAAACATGTTTTAATCCGTTAACAGCACATCAATTTATGCACCCTACAAATTGTAAAGAAGTTTTTATTCAACAAAAAGATAAAACATACCACTTAAAAAGATTTCATTAATTTTTTAAACACATACCTTTTTTAGGAGTAGTTGGGTTGTAACCAAAATCTGAATTTGGCAACTCAATACCTAATTGATAAATAAGGTAACCAATACTTGCATAATGATGTATTGCATGGCTTTGTGCTTGCATTAGTGCTGCTGCAAGACTATAATTAGCCGTTTCTTTACCCAAGCCCATATTGTCAGAAACTTTAATAATTGTATTAAAATCTTCTTGTTTTATTTTTTTAAGTTGATGAATTACAGATTCAAAATATTCGATTCCTACACGTGTTTCTTGTTCTGCGCATTCATTTCTTTCTCTTATAGAAAAATCGACACTTTTGGCGTCTAAACCTTTTAAAAGACAAGAAAAAACATCTAAAACATGACGCATATGGCAACCAATACTAGAATTGTAAGGTGCTACTGTTTTGTTTGAATATTGTTCGTCAGAAATATTTTTTAATAGTTGAATTCCTCTTTGTAAGTTTTGCTCAATCGCTTCAATCATAAATTATCTGTTTGGTACTTTAGGTCGTTAAAAGAGTAACAAATTTACGAGTTCTTTACTATTAATGCTAAAATATTTTTAAAACACTATTTATCAAACAAATAGAATAAAATATTCAATAACTTATAAACTTATATAACACTCTTTTAATTTTATGGCACGTTGTTTGAATATATCATAATCAAATACGATAGCCGAAAAGTATATTAGAGTAGGCAAAACCCTAAAACCATACATTATGAAAAAAGGTTTACTTATAGTATTAGGCATGTTCCTAATGACTTCTACAATTGAAGCAACAAACAGCAAAGAATCAGCAACCAACATTAGATATAATTACGCATACGAAAACGCCGTAAATTTTGAAGAACGTGGTATCGAATTTTTTATTTTTACCAATGGTGAATTTGATTTTAATACTCAATTTAATGATTCGTATTATGATTACAACGGAAATCGTATAAGAAGAGAGAGCAACATACGTATATACAGAGATTACAGAGGTAGAATTGAAAGAATAGGAAACTCTTCTGTAAACTATGATCATTACGGAAACGTAACCAGAATTGGAAACGTTTTTATGAGATACCATAGAGGTAGGTTAACAGAAGTTGGGCATTTAAAAATAAGATATGATGCTTGGGGAAATCCTAATTTTTACGGGAATGTAAAAGACAATTATTATAGTTATAATGGTCTTAGAATTAATCTTAATATTGGTGATATTTTTGATTATAATCATGCTTATTTTTCTCACAGAGATTTTTCTAGAAATTATTCTAAAATTAGAGAAGACAGAAATTATTACTACTACAGAGCTAACCCAAACTCTAAAATTGGTAGTAGAAGTAAAATATTAAGAAGAAGAAAATCAGTTGCTAGTATTTTACACAAAAAACCAACGATTAGAAGAAATGTTACAACTTACAGAAGACCTAGTACAGTAAACACCAAGAGAATAACATCAAATGGAAAAAGAACAAATAATACTACTTATAGAAGGCCTTCTATTGTAAATAAAAAAAATAATACCTCAACAAAAAGACCATCTAAAGTGACTAAAGGTAGAGTTATTTCGGAAAAAAGAAATGCAAAGAGTAGCTCTACTAGAAATGCTACTACTAAAAGAACTATTGATAAAACAAAAAAAGAAAAAAGAACTACAGGTAATAGAAGAGGTTAAAAACAGGTATTAATACGGGTACATAGTGAAATTTATTTTTTTACCTTGCAACCTACTTATTTAAATTAAGTAACAGTTAACTAATTCATTGTGATAGAAAAAGGAGAAGTTAAAAGCCTCATTTCTTTATAGAAATGAGGCTTTTGTATGCTTATAATATTTTAATTCGTTTTTTTTGATTCTAATTTACACCAACCCCTTCCTACTCTTTCTGCTTTAGACTTTGTTATTTTTTTAATTTCAGACTTACATTTTTTTAAACCAATACAGTCTTTTTTTAAATGATAGGTTTTACTTGATTTAGTTGTACAAATAAAAACGTCTTTTTCTTTTGTTTGAAATGCTGTTAAAAAAGTAAACAGGATAAGCGATAAAATCAATTTTTTCATAATTATTTTTTATACTATAAAAGTACTTTATAATTTATTGTTTAAAAAAAAAACCTTACGGAATTCCGTAAGGTTTAAATTTTCACTTTTCTTTTTTCATAGTTTCTTCCCGAAATTATTACTTCAAATGTAAAGTAGTAAAACAACAAAAGTTTACGGAAAACCATATTCTAACTAAATAAATATATAATTTATCTAAATAAGCCCAAAATCTTTAGCAATAGCTACCAAATGCGCAGGATTATTTGCGTTAAAATGTTCTTTTAAAATTTTTAATCTTTTTTCAATAGCACTAATACTAGAAGGAGACATTCCTTTTTCTTTTAAATTCTTACTAATAGCTTCTTGAACCAGTCCTTTAGATAAGGCATCTATTATAAAAATATCAAAATCTGTAATTTCAATCGTTTTTTTAGGATGAATTGCAACATTTAAATCGGGTGAAATGTAAAATTGATCTGAACTAGATACTATTTTAATAGCGTTTTTTAATTCTTTTAATCCGTTTCTACTTTTCCAAACATAACCCTGAATTTTTAAATTCTTGTATAAATTTTGAATTCGGTAAGATTTGTCTTCCACAGAAAAAACTATAATTTTTAAATCAGGAAATTCTTCACGTATTTTTTCTATAAGTTCATCTCCAGAATTTAACTCTTGTGGAGTACCATCATTTTTAAAAGATAAATCAGAAATAACTAACTGGTAAGGTTTACCATCTAAATTGGCTTTTTTAATTTTTAATAAAGCTTCATCACAATATGAAATAAAATCTACTTGTTTAATGTTAAGCTCGTCTAAAGCAATTTTAATTCCGCTATTAATAACATCAAAATCTTCTACAACTAAAATTTTTTCTAACATTTTTAATTTTTAAAATGGATATTAACTTTTAAACCTTTATTGGGCTTATTTTCAAAATTAATGGTTCCTTTAATAGTTTTTATACGGGTTTCCATATTTTTAAGTCCATTTTTTAAAATAATGGTATTCTCGTTAAATCCTATTCCATTATCAGCATAAATCATTTCTATATTATGCTTTGTTTTCTTACAAGATAAAACCACTAAACTCGCTTTACTGTGCTTTTTCATGTTTACAAACAACTCGTTAAAAACTCTATAGATTACAACTTGTTTCTCTTTCTTTAAATTATTTAAATCTAACACGGATAAATCTTTTAAAATAATTTTACAGGTGTTAGAATTATATCCTGCTACAAGGTTTCTAAAATAATTTTCAAAATCAGATCCTGTTTCAATGCAATCGTTCTCATGTGAAATTGCCCGAGTTTGTAAGTATATTTTATCTAAATCGTTTATAATTTCTGCTTTTTTAATTTTAGCATTTTGCACCTTTGTAAGGGTATTAAAAATATCATTACCAAGTTCATCATGTAATTTTTTTGCAATTCTAGTTTCCGTATCATACGTCTCTTGCAAAATTCTTTTTTGGTATTGATATTTTCTTCTATAAATTAAAAATATGAATCCAAAAGTTAACAAAACTCCTATAATAATAATGTTTTTTTTCTCATTACGTTGTTGTTCTACAACTAATTTACTTTCTGTAGCTAGGGTTTTAAATTTTTGTTTTTGCTTTTGTTCTTCTTCGTAATTGTATTTAATTTTAGCAAATTTATATTGACGCTTAGTTTCTTCTTCCTGTAAACTATCTCTTAAATGAATGCTTTCTTTATAATACTTTATTGATTTTTCTGGTTTTTGAAGTGATACAATTATATCTATAGATTCTAAAAGCCCATTGGTAGCTTTTTCCTTTTTAGCAACTTCATACATCTTATTTGCATAAAAAAGTGATTGTAATTTATTATTGTCTCTAAAATAATCTGATAAATGATTATAACTGGCAATTAAACCAGAATTATCATTTAGTTTTTCTCTAATGGATACTGCTAACAGTAATTCTTTTAAAACATTTTCTTTTGATTTATTTAACCATTTAATATGAGCTAAATTATCAATAATTCTAGCTTTTGTTTTTTGATCGGTAATTGAATCTTTTAATAAATTTTCTAGAATTAAAATTGATTTGGGATAGTTTTTAAGTTCTTTATAAACATTAGCCAAGTTATTTTTATAAATGTTTTTTGAGCTTTTTTTTGTTGAAAACTCTAGCGCTTTATTGTAATAAGTAATTGCATCGGTATATAAAAACCTATCTTTTGCATTTATGGCTAAACAATTATAAGCAGAAGCCATGGTTCTATCTCTTTTACCTTTTACATATTTTATAGACTCCACCAATGTAGAGTCACTTGCAGAATAGCTTCCATAATCAGACTCTATAATACCTATATTTAATAGATTCATACCTATATTTATACTGTCGCCTAATTGTATATATAGTTCTTTAGATTTTCTATAATAATAGAACGCGCTATCATTAAAATTTTCTCTATAATTATAAATTGCTAGTTTGTTATATGACTTAGCTTGTTGCTTTATATTTTTATTCTTTTTTGCTTCTATAAGCAATTGATGTGCATAAAATAAAGCCTTGTTATTTTGTCTTTTTTTACTGTGATGAAGAACTTTTTTATAAATACTATCAAAAGTGCTATTTATTGATTTATCTTGAAAAGAAAAAAGATTATTATTTAGAAAAATAATAAAATAAAAGAGGAATAAAAATTTTAATTTCATTCCTCTAAAATACTATAATTATTAAAAATAAAACCCTTAATTCTTTACAAGAATATCACCTTCTTCTTCATCATCACCCTCATCTGGATCTTGCCCGTCTTCTCCTACAGTTACTAAAATCTCAGATTTTACGGGTTCATTTTCTAAATTTTCATCTAAATCTGTACAAGATGTAAAAACACTATTTGCAAGTAATATTGCAAATACTAAACATACTTTTTTCATGTTACTTTCCTTTAAAAATTAAACAAAAGTGTTGCTCTCCGAATTTTAGAATTCAGCTTTTTATAATTAGCAACACATTAAAATTTAAAAGAGTCGCGCGCCTCTTTTGCGGGAAGTTGTAGAATGAAATAGTGGTATAATCTTGTTTTCCCAATAAAAAAAACACTACTAGGTCATGCTATTTTTTAGTAATAATTTTCTTTCTATTTTTAGAAAACTATTGCTTCTGCAAATATCTAAAGAGAAGAAAACCTATCAGTAACCAAGGTTTAGACAATTTAAAATCAACTATAAATTGTCTATTTTTAGACAGTTTTATAGCTATTTTGTCTAAAATGTCTACTTTTAGACAACCAAACAACTAACAATGATTAAAGTACTTTTGACTGATTTTTTCAATAAAATTGAAAAAAAAGAAATGAAGAAAAATAAAAATGCCCAAGCTACTTTTTGGGTAGAAGAATTACAAGAAGTTACCCCTACTGATAAAAACTATATTAGTGTTAGAAAGGCAACCCGTTTGTATAATAAATATATTGAAGAAAGAGAACAGGTAATTGTTAAAGAACCTAATAAATATCTTTTAGATTTTATGTCTCAATATTTGGGCTACAATGGGTTTGAAGAATACCTAACTAAACAAGAATCTACAAATGAAAATACTGGAAAAAAAAAGACTATTATTCCTAAAAAAATCGAAAAAAAATCATTCTTAAAAAGAAATAAAAAAATGGTTGTTATTGGGCTAGGTTTCATCTCTTTTCTATTACTGTTTTCCCTAGTTAAAAACACTGCAAATAAATCTGAAACCTGTATTATTTGGAAAGAAACTCATTTTGAAAAAAGCAATTGTACTTTAAATAAAACAATAGATAATTCTTTATATAAGATTGATATCGAAAATTTTAAAAAAGTTAAAGTTACTAAAGAAACTCCTTTTTTTAAAAATGGAAAACCTCAAATTTGGTATGGAAAATCATCTAAAAGAAAAATGGAATACTTTACACAAAGAGGAGTTCATCCAGAAACCTTAAAAGAACTAGATCCTATTACAGAATATATCATTAATAAATATGTATTCACGGAAAAAACAGATAAAACTATTTTAAACTAAAAAAGCAGCTAATAAAATTAGCTGCTTTTTATAAAATATAATTTAAAGAAAATTATCTAATTAACTTTCTATATTTAATACGTTTTGGCATTAAATCTCCACCCAAACGTTTCTTTTTATTTTCTTCATATTCAGAGAAACCTCCTTCAAAGAAGTACACCTCACTATTACCTTCAAAGGCTAAAATGTGTGTACAAATTCTATCTAAAAACCATCTATCGTGACTAATTACAACTGCACAACCTGCAAAGTTTTCTAAACCTTCCTCTAAAGCTCTTAGAGTATTTACATCCAAATCATTTGTTGGCTCATCTAAAAGTAAAACGTTTCCTTCTTCTTTTAACGTCATTGCTAAATGCAAACGGTTACGTTCTCCACCAGAAAGTGTGTTTACTTTTTTATTTTGCTCGCTTCCAGAAAAATTAAAACGGCTTAAATATGCACGAGAATTTACTTGCTTACCTCCCATCATTACTAAATCTTGTCCGTCAGAAAAATTTTCCCAAATTGTTTTTTCTGGATCAATATCTGAGTGTGCTTGATCTACATATGCAATTCTAGCGGTTTCACCTACCTTAAAGCTTCCTGCATCAGGTGCTTCTTCTCCCATAATCATTTTAAAGATAGTGGTTTTACCAGCACCATTGGGACCAATAATACCAACAATTCCTGCTTGTGGAAGATTAAATTCTAAATTATCGTATAATAACTTGTCTCCAAATGCTTTAGAAACCCCACTTGCTTCAATTACATTTGTTCCTAAACGTGGTCCATTTGGAATATAGATTTCTAATTTTTCATCTACTTGCTTTTGGTCTTGACTCATTAACTTGTCATAATTTTTCAAACGCGCTTTTTGCTTTGTTTGACGACCTTTTGCTCCTTGACGAACCCAATCTAACTCTCTTTCTAAAGTTTTTTGACGCTTAGAAGCTGTTTTACTTTCTTGTGCCATTCTCTGAGATTTTTGATCTAACCAAGAAGAGTAATTTCCTTTCCAAGGAATTCCTTCTCCTCTATCTAATTCTAAAATCCAACCAGCAACGTTATCTAAGAAATATCTATCATGCGTTACAGCAATTACGGTTCCTTTATATTGTGCTAAATGATGCTCTAACCAGTGTACAGACTCTGCATCTAAATGGTTGGTAGGCTCATCTAATAATAAAATTTCTGGTTCTTGTAATAATAATCTACACAGTGCAACACGTCTTTTTTCTCCTCCAGAAAGTACTCCAATTTTTTTATCAGAATCTGGAGTTCTTAAAGCATCCATGGCAATTTCTAATTTGGTATCTAATTCCCAAGCATTAGCTGCATCAATTTTATCTTGCAACTCAGCTTGTTGTGCCATTAGTTTTTCCATCTTGTCTGCATCAGAATATACTTCTTCTAACCCAAACATGTCGTTTATTTTATTGTACTCATCTAAAATTGCAACAGTTTCTGCAACTCCTTCTTTTACAATTTCTAAAACGGTTTTTTCTGGATCTAACTGTGGTTCTTGTTCTAAATATCCTACTTTATAACCTGGTGAAAAAGTAACATCTCCTTGATAGTTCTTTTCTACACCTGCTATAATTTTTAATAAAGTTGATTTACCAGATCCATTTAAACCTAGAATACCAATTTTTGCTCCATAAAAGAAACTTAAATATATATCTTTTAAAACTTGCTTTCCGGTTGATTGATAAGTTTTAGACAACTTATTCATCGAAAAGATTACTTTCTTATCGTCGCTCATTATTTTTTTATTTTATTTTTTGAAAACTATTACTAAAAACTGTAGCCTTTATACTCTTCCTTTTAAGGCATTAAACACCCATGCAATACAAAAGAAACCAATACCTACAGTTGCAAAACCCCAACCAGCAACATCTTCATATCTATAAGCTCCTAATAAAATTAGAACAATCCCCATTAATAGCATTAACATGGTTGCCCATCCTAACACTGTATTTTTATTCATTCCCATAATTCGTAATTCGTTAGTTTGATTGGCAAATATCGGTATTTATTTGGTATTGTCAAATTATACCCATTAGTAAAAAGGGTATAATTTTAGTATCTTACAAAGTATTAAATGCTTAGTTTCTTCCTAGTTTGCGCAAAGCCACCCACTGTTTCATTTTTTCTCTAGAATTACAAGCCGGATAACCAACTACCGATGTACCTGCTGCTACATCACTAATAACACCAGAACCTGCACCAACTTTTGCGCCAGAGTGTATGGTAACATGATCTTTTATAGAAGCACTTCCGCCAATAATTACACCATCTCCTAAAGTAACAGACCCCGCTAAACCACTGTGTCCTGCCATAATACAACACCTTCCTAACACACAATTATGACCTATTTGTACCAAGTTATCAATCTTGCAACCATCTCCTAAAATTGTAGAACTAAATTTACCTCGATCTACACAAGAATTTGCGCCAATTTCTACCGCATTACCAATAACTACATTACCAATATGTATTATTTTAACCAAACCTCTACCATCATTACTTGGTCTATAACCAAAACCATCTGCACCAATACTTACATTGATGTGAAAAATACAATGACTTCCTATTTTACTGCGTTCTCGAATAACAGTACCAGACCAAATAACCGTTTCGTTTCCAATAGTAGTGTCATCAAAAATAGATACATTTGGGTAAACGGTTACATGATCACCTAAAACTACATCTTTACCTATATAAGAATTCGCGCCAATTTTACATCCTTTTCCTAATTTTGCTGTTTTATCTATTACGGCTGTTGGATGAATGTCTGTTTCAAAATACGGTGGTTCTGGTTCAAATGCCTCTAATAAAACGGCCATTGCCAAATCTGCATTTTTTACTTTTATAAATGCTTTTCCTTCTCCCGGTAAAATTTTTATTCCATCGTAAACAATAGCTAAACTCGCATTTGAGTTTTCCCATAAACGCGCATATTTAGAACTTCCTATAAAAGTTATATTACCTTTAATGGCATTTTCTATTTGCGCTGGAGCATTAATGATATCTTTACAATGACCAATTTGCTCACCGCTTACAAGTGTTGTTATTTCTTCAATGGAAAATAATTTCATAAATGTTTTTTATATTTTTTCTAAATGTACTCTTTTATTATTGATCTTAAAAAAATCCTATAAACATAGGATTTAATTTACTTACTGTCTTCTCATTCCGTCGCCTCTATTGGGTCTAGAACCTTCTTTATTATTTTCAGCCTTTTGGGGCTGTAAACTTTCTATTTTATTTTGTTGATATTTTAACCACTTCTTATCTTGTTTTTCTGATAAAATACCTTTTAAAATGCCATTAAGTTCTTTTTCATTTTTATGAACACTATCTTTTATTGGACGAATAACCTCCCTAACCTTTTCTCTAATATTTATACTACTCTCATTATCTTTACCTTTAGAAATTGAGTTCATTAAAAGATCTAAATCCGTAAATTTTGTAGTATTTAAGAATAAAATTTCTTTTATTTTAAAATTGTAATTTCTTAATGCTCTTGTTAGCGAATATTGTTTGTCATCATCTTTAACCTTTATTTTTTTTATTACTTCATCAACATCATAATAAAAAATACCAGCAATTTCTTTTGCACTCAGTTTTTTTATCTCTTTTGTTCTATTCGCTTCTGGGTTTTGTCCCTGTTGTCTTCCGCCACCTCTAGATCGTTGTGCTAAGAGATTAAACGTAAAAAAAAGGATTGTAATAAAAAGTATTTTCTGCATTATGAATTTTATTTATAGATATATACTTTTATTTAGATGCTAGCTACCTAAAAAACTTGTATATTTATTTTTTTAGAATAACCACCTCAACTAAAATATTCTTTAAACTTACAGATTTGCAGCTAATCTTGCCCCTTGGTTTATGGCTCTTTTTGCATCTAATTCGCTTGCAAAATCTGCTCCACCAATAACATGTACGTTTTTGCCTGCATCTAATAAAGGTTGATATAATTCTTTAAAAGGAACTTGACCAGCACAGATAACAATATTATCTACTTCTAAAATTTTTGCTTCTTCATTTTGAATATAATGCAAACCTTTGTCATCAATTTTTGTGTAAGAAACTTCGCCAATAAATTGGACTTTCTTTTTCTTTAAAGTAGATCTGTGAATCCAACCGGTAGTTTTACCAAGATTGCCTCCAAACTTTCCTTTACTTCTTTTAAACATAAAAACTTCTCTTGGCGATGGATGAAATTCTGGCTTTACATCTTCAATTCCTGCTCTTGCTTCTAAAGATTTATCTATTCCCCATTCTTTTAACCAAGCATCTATATTTAGTGATGTAGATTCGCCTTCATGTGTTAAATACTCTGAAACATCAAAACCAATTCCTCCTGCTCCAATTACGGCAACTCTTTTTCCTACTGGTTTTTTGTATTTTAAAACATCAATATAACTCAACACTTTTGGATGCTCAATTCCTTCTATTTTTAATGCTCTTGGTTTAATTCCTGTTGCAATTATAATTTCGTCAAAATCAGACTTCAATAAATCATCTGTTGCAACTCTTGTATTTAATTTTACAGTTACCTTATGAATTTCAATTTGTTTATTAAAGTATCGTAACGTTTCATAAAACTCTTCTTTACCAGGAATTTGTTTTGCAATGTTAAATTGACCTCCAATTTCTTTTTCTGCATCAAACAAAGTAACAGCATGACCTCTTTCTGCCGCAATGGTAGCTGCAGCTAATCCTGCAGGACCTGCTCCAATTACCGCTATTTTCTTTTTAAACACAGTTTGATAATACACCAATTCTGTTTCATGACAAGCTCTTGGATTTACCAAACAACTGGCTACTTTTTGTTGAAATACATGATCTAAACACGCCTGATTACAACCAATACAGGTGTTTATTTCATCACTTTTATCTGCTGCTGCTTTATTTACCCATTCTGGATCTGCTAAAAAAGGACGTGCCATAGAAACCATATCTGCGTCTCCTTCTGCTAATATTTTCTCTGCAGTTTCTGGCATATTTATTCTATTAGAAGTTATCAAAGGAATGGATAATTCTTCTTTCATTTTTTTTGTAACCCAAGTAAATGCAGCTCTAGGAACTGATGTGGCAATGGTTGGTATTCTTGCTTCGTGCCAACCAATACCCGTATTAATAATGGTTGCTCCTGCTTTTTCTATCTCTTTTCCTAATTGAACCACCTCTTCCCAAGAAGAGCCATTTTCTACCAAATCTAACATCGATAATCGGTAAATAATAATAAACTCTTTACCAACAGCTTCTCTTGTTTGCTTTACCAACTCAATAGGCAAACGCATTCTGTTTTCATAATTCCCACCCCAAGCATCTGTTCTTTTATTAGTTCTTTTGGCTATAAACTGATTGATTAAATAGCCTTCGGACCCCATAATTTCTACACCATCATAACCTGCTTCTTTTGATAATCTAGCAGAGTTTACAAAATCTCTAATGGTTCTATTAATTCCGGATTGGTTTAATTTAAAGGGTTTAAAAGGTGTTATGGGTGATTTAATTTTTGATGGAGCAACATTAAACGGATGGTACCCATAACGGCCAGCATGTAATATTTGCATACAAATTTTACCGCCTTCTTTATGCACTGCTGCAGTTATTTTCTGATGTTCCTTTGCGTGTTTTTTGGTAGACATTCTAGACGAAAAAGGAGCGGTCCAACCTTGTATGTTAGGTGCAATTCCTCCTGTAACAATTAAACCTACGCCACCTTTTGCTCTTTCTGCATAATATGCTGCAATTCTATCTAATCCATTTTTTTCTTCTTCTAAACCGGTATGCATAGACCCCATTAGAATTCTATTTTTTAAAGTTGTGAATCCTAAATCTAATGGTTCAAAAATGTGTTTATATTTCATAAGCTTGGAATTAAATTTACTATGCATGCATAATACTTTGCAAGATATGTTTATTTTTTGAAAAGAAAAAGCCAAAGAAATTCATTCTTTGGCTTTTAAATCAATAATTATGGTAACTTTTAAAACATAGGTACATCTACAACTAACAACTTACTTGAACTATTTGCCTTAATAGAAATATTTTTTGCATCTGTAATTCCTATAGCATCTCTTTTTTCTAGAATCTCGTCTGCTACAATAACTTCTCCTTCAATTAAGAAAAAATAGACTCCTTTTTTTGGTTGATATGTAATTTCTGAATCTTTATCTAAATCTACCAAAGAAATATAACCTTGCTGGTTTATAGGTAAAGAACCTTCTACTAGCTTGTCTTTTGGAGAAACCAAAACTTGAAATTTATCTTTTCGTTCTGCTTCATCAAACATTTTTTGATTGTAATATGGTGTTACATTTTCTGCTTCAGGAATAATCCAAAGTTGTAAAAAATTAACTTCATCTGTTTTACTATCATTAAATTCTGAATGCGTTAAACCGGTTCCGGCACTCATTACTTGTACTTCTCCAACTTCTATTGAGCGTTTATTATCCATACTATCTTTGTGAGATAAGCTTCCTGAAATGGGTATAGAAATGATTTCCATATTTTTATGAGGATGTGTGCCAAACCCCATTTTTGGTTGTACAACATCATCGTTTAAAACACGTAACATACCAAAATTCATTCTTTCTGGATTTTGATAATTTGCAAAGCTAAATGTGTGATGAGATTTTAACCAACCATGGTTTGCATATCCTCTTGTTGCTGATTTGTGAAGTATTTTTTTCATAATTTTATTTTTAAAAAACCTTAAAGTATCTTGTTATTATCTGTTGTTTTTTTTTGCGTTAGGGATTGAAACGGCATCCTTTTTTCTGTCAGTTCGAGTAAATTTTGAAGAATGAAAAATTTGTATCGAGAACAGAAGAAAAAAGATATAGTGTAAAGCCCGACCTTTTTAGGGAACGCCCTAATATAAATTCCCTATTTTACCTTGATTAAAATAGCAAATTACTACTAAAATATCTCCCACTAACACATACATAAAGGTTAATGGTTTTCTGGAATATTAATTTCTAGCTATTTTAAATATTTTCCATGGAAAATATAAGTGTAATTTTTTTTAGCGTAATTTATCTAACAAATTACTTAATGTTAAAGCTTCTTCATCGGTAAGATTATCTAAAAAAGACAACGTTTTATTTTCATCGATATTTGTTAATAATTCTAAACCCAACTTTGTTATTCTAACATATACGACTCTTCTGTCTTCTTCGCAACGCTCTCTTTCAATTAAGTTTTTATCGTAGAGCTTATCCATTAAACGTGTTGCATTTGGCGCTCTTTCTATCATTCTATCTTTTACTATCTGTACTTTAATTCTGTCTTTTGCACCACGTAAAATTCTAAGAATGTTATACTGTTGTGGCGAAATAGCATACGGTTTAAAGAACTCATTTTCTCTACTGCTAATCCAATTTGCCGTGTATTTTATATTGATAAAAGCTTTTAATTTATTGCTTTTAAACGTAGATTTTATGTCTTTAGAAATATCTCCCATGTATTCAGTATTTAGTAATCAGTAATCAGTAATCAGTAATCAGTAATCAGTAATCAGTAATCAGTAATCAGTAATCAGTAATCAGTAATCAGTAATCAGTAATCAGTAATCAGTAATCAGTAATCAGTAATCAGTAATCAGTAATCAGTAATCAGTAATCAGTAATCAGTAATCAGTAATCGAAAATTAAAAAAATTAATTGAAATAATTGATTTTATAATAAACTTATTAACTCAAAAAAATATTTTTTTTCACTTTTCACTTTTCACTTTTCACTCTTTATTCTCTTTTCTTAATCCCAAAATAAAAACTTACGCTCTTAAATTTAAATCTTGCATAATTTTATTAAACTCTTCCGTTGTTGGTGTTAAATAGACTTTATCATCTACAAACAATGTTGGAAATTTAGCTACGCCACCATACAATTCTTTGCTGTGTTCTCTTGCTTCTGCATCTTTAGAAATGTCTTTGTAAACATAAGGTTCATCGGTTGAGTTTAAGAAATTTTTAAAAGCAACGGTGTATGCATGTCCTTGTTTACCGTATAATACAATCTTCATTTTTATGAATTTACAGATTCTTCAAATTGACTTACTTGTAATTTTAAAGCCGTTAAAAGTTCTTCATTTACAATTTTACCTTCTTTAAAATTATCATAGAAACTTGGTAACGAAAAAGAGATTAATTCTTTTGCGCCTTGTCTCGGAAATCTAGAAATTGCAGTTTCTAAAACTGATTGTCCGCCTCTAGCTCCTGGCGACGTTGCCATTAATAATAAGGGTTTGTCTCTAAAAACGCTTGCTTCTACTCTAGAACTCCAATCAAAAATATTTTTAAAAGCCGCTGCATAAGAACCATTATGTTCTGCTAAAGAAAGTATAAAACCATCGTAATTGTCTAGTAATGCAGAAAACTTTATTGCATCTTCTGGAAAACCATTTTTCTCTTCGTCTTCACTATAAATTGGCAATGTAAAATCTCTTAAATCGATGATATCAAATTCAGTCTCTTTTAAATTTTCTGCTGCAAAAGTTGCTAATTTTTTATTGATAGAAGTAGAACTTGTACTTCCTGCAAATGCTAATATTTTTTTCATAATTATTTTGTTTTATTTTGCTAATTTGTTCTCGATACAATTTTTCAAAAAAAGAAAAATCACTCGAACTGACAGACCTTGAATAGAGATACTGCAAACTGATTTATTGAATATTACTAACAATTTCAGTTTCTCCTTTTATCATTTTTGCAACAGGACATTTGCCTGCAAATACTAATAATTTCTTTCTTTGTTCTTCTGTTATTTCTTTTTCAAAGGATATTTCTTCGGTTAAGTATTTGCCACTTTCATCTTGTTGTTGCGTAACAGTTACTGTTATTTCTCCAATATCCCAACCTCTTCTTTCTGCATACGTTCTTAACGTCATAGCAACACAACCGCCAATTGCCGTTAATAAAAATTCTACCGGTGTTGCGCCACTATCATCACCTCCAGCAGCAACAGATTGATCCATTGTTAAAAAGTGATTTCTTGTTTTTGCTTCGGCTAAATAGTTTCTGTTTGTTAAAACTACTTCAGATTTTTTAAGCTCTGCCATTTGTTATTTTCTTATGAGTAATATAAGAGGTAATTAAAAAAACCATGGCTGCTATAGCTGCACCTTGTTCTCCATCATTAATCATAATATGTGCAAAAAAAGCAAAAATAAATGCAAAGAAAAAACCTGCATATGCCCACTCTTTTATCGTTTTATTAGCTACAAACCACAACGCTACTAAACCTAATAATTTTGCTATTGCATACGGATAAATAATATACGTTGGATAGCCGAAATTGGTAAACATACCTGCTACTGCTTCGTGATTAAAAATATACATACCGGCAGAAAAAAGCATGATTAATGTTAATAACCCCGTAGAAATGAAATATATAATTTTTGTAGTTTTCATCTTAATTAGTTTTAAATTCTATGCAAAGTTACATATTAAAAAACTATTTACCAAGGAAAATAAATCCAAGGAAATATTTTTAAATAAAAACACCTATTTTATTACCAGAATGATTAAAAAAAATTAATCATTGCCATATACAAGGTCTATAAATTCTGAATTTTCTAATTTTCCAAAATAGTCAGAAATAGTTATTTGACGTAACTTCTTGGTAATTTCATTTTTATCATAAGGAACTCCTATTAACAAATTTTCAAGATGAACAACGGGTTGCCTACCAAAGAAGTCTCCATAAATTTTAAAGTCAGAAATATGCCCTTTTTCAACAAAAATACGCAGATCTATCTCTCCTATTGAAAATCGTTTGTTACGTTGAATATTAAACTTTGGCGAGTTTCCAAAATTCCAATCCCACAAATCGTATTTTGCTTCTTTTAATTCTTTTACAGCTTTCCATTCGTCTTCGGTTAATTTATGAATTTCAAAATCTTCCTTAGCTTCATACAACCCCGTTAGTAATTGCTTTTTAAAATGATCCATTGTAATTGGTTCTTTTAAAAATTCACTAATATTTGCTACACGACTTCTAACCGATTTATGTCCTTTTGATTGAATTTTACTCATTTTTACATGAAGTGCTTTTCCTACTTCGCTCATATCTGTATCGAACAATAAAGTACCATGACTAATCATTCTTTTTCCTGTAGAGAATTGGGCTGTTCCAGAAATTTTCTTTTCATCAACCAAAATATCATTTCTACCTTTTAACTCGGCAGTAACCCCCAACTCATTTAAAACACGAATTACAGGTTCTGTAAACTTTTTAAAATTACTGATACTTTTTCCGTCGTGATTGGTTATAAAACTAAAGTTTAAATTACCTAAATCATGATAGACTGCTCCTCCGCCAGAAATACGCCTCACTACTTTTATATCATTTTGATCTACATATTCTTGGTTAATTTCTTCTAAAGTATTTTGATTACGACCAATAATTATAGATGGCGCATTAATATAAAATAATAAATAATCTGTTGAAGCATCAAAATTTCTTAATGCATATTCTTCTAATGCTAAGTTTAGTTTAGGATTTGTACACCCCTCATTATCAATAAAAATCATAGGTTATATCTATTAATTGTAGCTAACAAATATAAAGATATTCTAATCCTGTTTTAAGTATTTAAACCTAAAATAAAAGCATAAAATGGCTATTTAAAAAAGTTAGAAATAGCTTTTTTAAATATGAATTGGCAAACAAGTTTAGCCCCGATTGAATGGCATGTTTGAGCTCTTTTTTGTTTTATTAACAAAAAAAGCGAGTAATGAAAGCGGGAAATAGCTACAAAAACTATTAATTATTCTTTAAAGAATCTAATTGCTTTTGAAGTTTTTCTATTTCCATTCGTTTTTTATCTTGTGCAGAAAGCAACTTAATAGAATCTAAAATTTGCTTATTTTTATCTAAATTAGAAATTAATTTTATAGAATCTAAAACTTGTTTGTTCTGTTCTAAAATAGTTTTCTCTTTTTCGAAATATAGGTTTTTTCCTTCACTGGTTCTCCAAGCTTCATTTAATTGGTTGTACACTTCCTCGTTCCAAGTACTTGGTTTTTTAGCGTTTATCCAAACTACATCTCTGTATTCGCTATCTACCAAAGCTAAATCTGGCGTAGCAGAACCATCAAATTGTTCTGGGTTATCATCACTAATTGTAGAAACGGTACCTAGAAAAAACATACGTTTTCTACCAGCTATGTTCTTAATATAAGGTCTAAATTCTACTGGAGTATTAGAACTCCAATCGTATTCTTTTTTAGATTCTTTTACTTTTAAAGGCATTGCAGAAACACCCGCATATCCTTGTTTTTTAGATGCGTGATCGTAATAATATAATTTATCGGTTCCGTCTGCAGGAATAAACACACTAAAGCTTAAACTGGTTCTTTCCATACCCACTGGCTCTAAACCAAACCAATGATACAAACCACTAAAAGCATCTGTTTTAGAGTCTGAAAAATCGAAATCGGTTACATAAGGTTGTGCATTTTGATCTTTTGGTGCCGTAGGAATCTTTACAGCACTTTCCATGTTCCAAGGCAAAGGATCTGAAAAACCTGCCAAAAACTTTAAACTTTCTGCTTGCAAACGAGATATTTTCTCTGCCAACGTATTTTGTTTTGTTAGATATGCATAGTTTTTCATTTCATCGGGTGAAATATAAGTTCCTTTTCCGATGGTAATTCTTTCTATATAATCTTTTATATCGTGTTCTCCGTTTTCAATTACCATTACACCTCCAAAACTTGGATACGGAAAAAAGAATCCTTTCCATTTAATTAAACTCACCACTTCTACCCAAGCGCCTTTATCATTTTTCATGTAATAGGTATCACTTGGCTCGTAATTAAACAGCATCCACGGGTTTAAACGTTGCACAACAGCATTGTAAGTATTTCTACTAAACTTTAAAGACTCACCAATAGAAAACGTAACTGCAATTCTATTTTCTGATGAAAAACGAGGAAAAGGAGTTGTACTCGATACTGAAAAAACTTCTTCTGTGTTGTCTTTTAATCCTTGCCAATAGTATTTTTCTGTAGGCTGAATCGCCATCGTCCATTGATTATGCCCATCCACTCTTACCAAATGAGGTAAGGAGACATCTTTGGTTTCACCTACAGATTCGTTTGCCATAGAAAAAATGTTTCTTAATGGTTGAATTCTTTCGTTTTGAGTAAGCGGTAATTCGTTAATTTCTATTTTATTTAAATCGTTAAAAACATTATAGGTTTTCATATAATCGTAGAATTTTAAATTCCAACCTACATAATATAAGATTCCGAAAAAAACGGATAAGAAAAATAAAATTCCGATTCTTTTACCCACACTTGCTGATTTTCTAAAACTTCTTACCCCTAAAAACAACACCGAAAAACATAATAAAATTATGAAAATAAATTTTCTAACAAATATTAATGCAGGCTGATAATCGTCTCTAAAAAAGAATAATAATGCCAATAATATTATAAAAAATAGAATGACTCTTTTCTTTTGCTTTGCACCTTTACTCCAATAATTTTTTAACATAATATACATCTGTCATTGCGAGACTTTTGATAAAAAGTCGTGGCAATCTGTTAATTTTTAGTTTTCATTTAAAAGATTACTTCGTCTAAAACTCCTCGTAATGACGTTTTTTATAATAACCCTTTGTCTTTCAATCGTTCTCTTGCACTTTTCTCGTTTACTTTAGGAACTTCTTTAGTTACCTCTACATCTTTAGTTTCTTTTGATTGAAAATCCTCAATAAAATCTTTTCCTTTTTCTACAACCTCATTAAACTTTTCTTCGATAGATTCTGTTTGTTCTTCTATCATTTCTGATGATTTAAAAATAGCTCCTGCAATATAAGTTCCTATCAAAGTTCCGAAAATCATAGACGCAAACAATGAAATTGTTGCATAATTTATCGGAATTAAAAATTGCACAATTAAAATTCCGAGTAGAAACAAAACAGCAATATAAACAAACCTTAAAACAAAATTTTGCTGAAACACAAATCCTTTTGTGTCTGTATCTTTCATTTGTAATTCTTTCGAATTCATTATTTTATTGAAAAATAAATAGATTTTATTTCCTCTAGATTCTCTCCAATAAATGACAACTCCCAATAAAATTGCTGCGATAAATATGATAATTTCTATGGTCATTTTTTATAGATTTCTACTGCAAGGTCTTTATTTTTTTGACTTTACAAGTTAATTGATTAACTAGTATTTTTATACCTACAAGGTTTTTAAAACCTAGCAAGATTTTAAACTTATTTTTCTTATTATAAAGATACAATTTTCAAACTTTCTAATCTAAACTTCTTACTTCAATCCTCATGCTTCAAACCCTTTTAAAATTGTCTCAACAACCCAATCTTGTGTTGAATCCTCTAAAGTTTTAAAAAGCGTATAAAACTGCTCTTTATCATACCAATACAAAAATAACACATCTTTCGGAGCAATATTAACTAATAAATGCCAAATTAAATCTTGATGATTAGGTTTTAATGATGAATGTGGTTTGTGCAAGGCAATATACATTTCTTCATCAATAAGATCTTTTGGATTTGTATTTTTCGAAATTTGCTGTTTTTCTAAAAAACGTTCTAAACCCATCACTTTTTTTCTTGATGAAATATCTATTTTATTCAAATAGCTTTTAAATAAAATTCCGTCTTGTAAAATTTCTTTTATAGGATGCGCTGTTTCCTTTAAAAAGGATGAAAACATAAATTTCTGAATTCTCTTATATCTTTTTTTAGTGGTTTCCTCTTGTAAATCTAATTCTAGAACGTTATAACTCAATAATTTTTCAATCATTTCTGAGTGAGAAATATGATACATCAAAACATCGTATGTTGTATCTTTTATCGCTTCTTTATAAGTTGCTTCATTCTCGAAAATAAGCACAGGTGTTACCAAATCTCTTAATAAATAAATACCCCCAAAAGCTTTTGTATAAAAAGAATCTGTGGTAAAAATAATTTCTTCTATCGTTAGATTTCTTTCTCTTAAATCTCCATATTTTTTAGCCGAACGTATCAGTTCTTTATGAATCTCTTCATCAATAAAATTATATTCATAATTAAATTGCTCTATTAACTTTAATTGGTCTTCCTTGGCTTTATTTAAATTATCAATTAAATGAAATCTAATGATAATATCTTTATATCGTAAAACATCTAAAGGCTCGTAAAAAGCATCTATTTTTTGATCAAACTCAATACAAATTGCAGAATCTCTTGTAATCTCATTGATGGTTTTTTCGTGATGTTTAAACACCAATTTCATCAATTCTCTATCAAAAGAATTAAACGGATTGTAAACCGGTAATCCTTTTTGCTTTGGCGTAATAATTATTGCGTGCGTATTTGCCTCTCCATTATTTAGATAAAAAGGCTCTCCTTTTTCTTCGGCTATTTCTGGACTCCAACCTACTCCATCAATAGAAAAAGAAGTCAATTTAGTTTTTGTAAACCCTAGTTTTACCAAACATTTATTATAACGCTCTACCAATTTTCCACTCACGGAAATTGACTCACTTCTATATAAATTGGATTGTATTAATTTTTGCATTTTTTCTTTTTGTCATGCCCGTAAAAACAGGAACCTATTTTAATTATTATGGATTCCTGCCTACGCAGGAATGACAGATTTATTCTACTAATTTATGAATAATAGCATATTGCAATAATACAATAGTTCTTGTATCTACAATTTCTCCTTCATTTAACATTCTTACTGCTTCTGTAAACGGAATTTCTAAAATTTCAATATCTTCTGTTTCACTTTCTAAACCGCCACCTTCACTCACTTTCATATCGTCTGTATATTCGCCAATAAAAAAGTGCATTTTTTCTGTTAAAACTCCTGGTGATGAATATCCTTCGTAAATCTTTTTTACCGATTTTAAACGAATTCCAACTTCTTCTTCAGTTTCTCTAATGATGCATTGCTCCGGATTATCTGCATCTAATAAACCTGCAGGAATTTCAATTATAAAACCGTCTTTATTATCATGTAAAAAAGTAGGCAATCTAAATTGTTTGATTAAAACCACTGTTTTTTTTGTGGTATTGTATAACAAAATACCAGCTCCATGTCCACGTTCATACACTTCTCTCATTTGATGTACCCAACTTCCGTTAGACATTAGATATTTAAAATTGAATTTATTTAACGTGTAATAATTGTTGGACAGTAATGTCTTTTCGATATCTTTTATTCGCTTGTTACTCATTATCAAATGTTTTTCTAGCTTCTAAATCAATATTCATTTGGTTGACTCTTGCATCTACTTTTCTCTTAAAATCTGTGTCTGCAATGGTAGCAACATTATCTAAGTAACGCACCACTTCTTGTCTTCTAACCTCAGAGAAGTTTAAACCTTTCATATTGCTTTTCATTAATTCTTGCAACATGTTAAACTTTGTTTGATAGTCTTTTTTGAAATACGTTTCAGGATTTTCGAACCAATCTTGTTCTAAATCGAAATCTGTTAATCGCAACGATATTGCAGACTGAATATTACGCACATCTCTTGATGAAAAGAATGGAAATATTTTCTGAATTTCTTTATATAAAATCGCAAAGAATAAATGCTCATTAGATCTATGGTTTTTCTCTGCTCTATCATATGCTTCTAAAACTCTTTCTTCGGACGGTTTTTCTACAGAACTCAAAATTTCTCCCATACTTTTCGCCAATCCTTGATCTTTTAAAAACTCATAATTAGACGGGGTTTGCATGTTTACAAAGTCGGGCATGGTTTTTTCAAACTTTTTCCACCAAATATAATCCTGATCTAAAAAATCGTGTTCTGTTCTTGCTCCATCAATTTTAAACCTTCCTTGTACACGAGAAATAACCGCTTTGTCTAGCATTTCTGGCAAATTGGTAAATAAACCGATAGAAGAATTTCCATAATTTACCGCATAAGCGCCTTCTGTGTATCTTAAGAAAACTCCAATAACTTCTTTAACTCCGGCAGAAACGCCTTGTGTAGTTCTTTCTTGCAAGTTGTTTTCTGCATCATCTATAGGTGCAAAAATTAATTTTGTTGGGTCTTGCATGGGTTTCATCCATTCTACCATTTTTTCTGCAGAACCTCCTTGAAAAGTAGAAATCAACGTATCTGGCATTGGATGAAATAAAAACGGAATGTCTAAATGATCTGCGTGCTCTTTCAGCCGTGTAGCAATCGCTGCAATTAACATCGATTTTCCTGTTCCTGGAATTCCGTATCCCATAAAAACTGGCATAAAACCACCCAATTCTTGAAACGGATTTTTCTTTGCCTCAAAATCGTAACTCAACATTCTTTCTGTTAATCTACGTGCAAAATGTTTGGCGTCTTTATTACCAACAATTTGCTCGAACTGAATTTTATTAAACTCAATACTTTTTGCGGTTCCTGAAAATGCATTTTCCCAACCTGATACTGCAAAATCAGAATTTTCTAATTTATAGGTTCTATCAACTATGGTTTCTGTATATTCTAAACTGCTTTTACGTAATTGAATTTCATCAATTAAAGCTTCAAAATAAACCATAGTAAAATCAATAACATCTTTGTCTGACTTTACTATATCTGGATGTCCTAAATATTTATCAAAATAAAATAAAGTACAGGCAATTCCTTTTAAAGGTGATAAAAGAGAGACTTCTGGAATGCCTGCAAACTTTTGCTTCATTACAGATAAATCGTCTGAAGCATGTGGTTTTAAATCGTGTAAAATTTTATACGAAATTGCAAATAATTGAAAAGCGGTTGCGGTTTGCATTTTGCTTTCAAACTCTCGTTTTCCTTGGGTATCTAATGCCGATTTTCGCTCATGTAAACTAGACAATCCCGAAGAATCATAATAATTGTCTTTAATCCAAATTCCTAAAGTCAATCCTTCTTGAACGGCGTATAAGGTCTGATTCAAATAGACAGGAATTGCAATAGAATCTGGCAATAATCTCTTTTTTAAAGCTAAAATAGTTTTAGATACAGAGGTAACTTCTACATTGCTTCCATTATTAGCTCTCGATAAATACAATAAAATTGATGCGTCTTTTGCATCTTTATCTTTATTCTTTGCTCTATTACTTTGCTCCCACTGAATACTTTTTAAATAACCAGAAGCTTCATCTCTGAGCATATCTAGTTCATTCTGTTTTATAGGAAAAGTTGAGTTATGATTCATAGTTTTTCAGTATGCAGTTGGCAGTCTTCAGTTGGCAGTTTTACGCTGCTGTTCCTATTCTGCTTATTATTTATTTTATTTTTCTTCTTTCTCTTTTTTTTATTTCACAAATTTGCTGACTGTAAACAGCCTACTGAAGATAGTTTACTTATAATTATCTAAATTTATCAGAGTTATTCATCATATAATTTAGAAGTTTACCTACTTCTTCACTTTTATTTTGTAATACAATTTTCTTTTCTTCTGAAATATAATCACATGCTAGTGCAAAATCTAACCATAACTGAGTTTCTGAATTTTCACTATCAGCATCTGATATTTTACTTTTAAAATGCTTTTCATATTGTCTTTTTCTATATCCTTCAGAAATATTAGAACAAACAGACCTACTTGAACGAACAATTTGTGAAGTCAAACTAAACAATTCAGACTTTGGAAACGTCTTTGACAAATGAAAAATTTCCATAGCCAAAGCAAATCCTTTTTTATAAGCTAATAACGTTTTAAAACTCATTTTATAATGTTTAGTCCACAGTTTACTCTGCTTATTTATATTTCTATTTTCTTATTTTTCTCCTTTTATTTTTTATCCACTAACTTGATAACTGCAAACTGCCTACTGAAGACTGCTCACTAAAGTGAACTTACTTCAATCGGAGGTTTTGCCAATTTATCTAACGTTCTTGGTGTTTGATTATGTAATAATTGAATAATTCTGTGAGGTGCAAAAACATATTTTTGTGGAATAACATCACTCCATTTTTGTAGGGTTTGTTTAGAGAAAAAACTTCCTTCTGTAAACGTATCTCCAGAAAAAACTTCGTCAATTTTTAATGATAAAGCGTACGATTCTAAAGCAATTTCTTTTTTAGCAATTCCACTTAAAATAGCATGAGTAATTTCATTTTCGTCTTTTGCAAATACATTATGAAACGGTCCTAAATCTATTCTTTTAAGATGTTTTGGCTGAATATCTGGTAATTTTCGATCGATATTGTAGGCCATTGTATCTAAAGACATTTCTCTATCAGCAGTTTCTTTTAAGACTTCATAAATTTTCTCTTTGTCTATTTTTCCATCATAATTAAAATACATATAACATATAAAAGGTCGGTTATGACTTACGTCGTAAAAACTCCAACTTGTCATATATTGATAATTCTGACCTTCTTTAGCGGTTAGAATTTTACCTTGTACAAATCTGTTAAAAATGTATTTTTTTTCTACAGAAGTATAATAAACAAAAGAAGATGCTTTAAATAAATCTAACCTTTTAATGGGTTGTTTTTTTACTAAAAGTGTGTTTAAAAATTCTGCTTTTAGAGTATCTACATCTTTTAATTTATCTAAATACTGATTTCTTAACTCTAAATCGTTGTACAAAAATCGAAATTCTAAATAATTAGGAAACCCCGAATCTGTTAAATCGACTTTCATATGATCTTCTTCGTCATACATATATTTAATACGCATGGCTTCGATAGAATATAAAAGTAAATCTGAATATTGTTTAAAAAGCAACAGTTCTTGATGTGTACATAATTTTTCTTGTTGCACACTTACAATGAGTTCTTTTAATACAAAATCTACCATTTTATGATAAAAAACATATTGTTCTTTTGAATCTAAAAGTGCAGAATCTAAAGGTGTTGTAATCATTTTTAAAATTTAAGAATATCGTTTAAAGTTTTTTTAATTACTTCAATATCTTTTAAAGGAATTTTACCTATTTTTTTATCCAACCTTGTTTTAGAAACAGAACGAACATGAAAAGTCAACACTTCTGAAGTCTTTTCTAATCCGTTTATTTCATTTGGGTTGATAATTAAATTTCCTTTATAATTTTTTATACTTGTGGTTAATGGACAAACAATTACAACCTGTAAATGTTTATTTACCATATTACCACTTATAATAACTGCTGGTCTTCTACCGCTTTGTTCACTACCTTTTGTAGGATTTAAATACAGTTCCCAAATTTCGCCTTGTTTCATTTAATTAGAATCTGCATCGTTAAGTTCTGTAAAATATTCTTGCATGCCTTCTTCTGCAATCAATAAAATATCTGGGTCCGAAGCAGCCTGCTTATAAGACTGAATATAACTCGCTTTTTCTACTTGGTCTAAATACAATTCTAAAGCATTTTCTATTAACCTATTTTTAGGAAGTTTTAACTCTTTTGCCAATACAGATAATTTTTCTAAAAGACTATCCGGTAAAGAAGATGTGAATGTTGCCATTTTATATTTATTTTTTACAAATATAATATATATTTATTATTTACACATATTGATTAAAAAAATAAACACCTCTAAATTAATAAATTAGCGACTAAACAAGCCTGCGTTAAGGATTGAAATGGCATCCTTTTTTGAGGAACGAAAAAAAAGATATAATGAAAAGCCTGACCCCAATTTTTCATTGGGGTAACGCCCAAAATAATATTTATTATAACTAACAGATTGCTTCGTCATCCTTCCTCGCAATGACGTTAACTTAACAAATCGTCATTAGAAGTATCTGTTTTTGGTTTTGCTGCAGGAGCATCCGTTCCTTTTGGTGCAGTTGCATCTGCTTTGTAATAGTCTTCGAAAATCTCTTTCATGTCTATTCCGTAACGGTCTGCAAAATTCTTTTGAATATCTACATCTTTCTCTCTAATTTCGTGCAAAGCCTCTGCGTAAGAGCTATAAACACCGGTCATCACTTTTTCGTGAACCGGAATATTATCCATCATTTCTTGACGTGCTCTAGCACTTGCAGAATGCATAGATGCTAAAGTTTCTCCGATATGCTCATCTGTTTTTACACCTAAATGCTCTAAAATGGCCGCAAATTCTTGATCTGTTCTTGCTTTTAACGCCACCACATAACCATCATAATACTTTAATCTTTCTTCAGTATCCGACTTTAATTTTGCTCTATGCGTTTGTAAATTAGAACGCAAAGAAGTTAATACTTTAATGGTTAAATTGTGTTTATGCACAAAACTATCTTTACTGGCAGCTAAGGTTGTGTAGGCGTTTTTAAGACCTTCTAACTCTTCTACTTTTTGCTCAATAGCAGTCATTTTACCAATTGCTTCTGAATAAGCAGTAGATTGTTTGTCTACAATTTCTTCTAATTCTTGTCGAGATTGTTTTAATAAAGCATACTGCTCTTCTAATTGCGCTTCTACTTCTTTCTTTTTTGCTAAAGCCTTTGTATGATTTTTAGAAGCCTCTACAATGGCTTCTTTTAACTTTTCTTCTACTTCTTTTATTTCTACCTCTCTATTTTTTAAACGCGTAACTGCTGCTTGAGATTTGTAGGAAAGCTCACTTAATAGCGTTTGAATATCGGCACTTTCTATACGTTGCTGAAACAGTGCTTTTGCTTTATTATCTGCACCTGCACGTACTTTTTCTGCGGCTGCAAACTCTGCTTCTTCTTTTTTAATTTTAGATTTTCTTCCCCATAAATTGTTCCACCAAGTGTCTGCTTTATTTTGGGCATCTTCTAATTCTATTCTTGCTCTTTCTAATGCTTTTTGAGCATCGTCTATAACTTTTTGTTCGTCTGAATTTAAAGCTGAAAATTTTTCGAACATAATACCAACTTCGTCTTGGTAATCTGTTAAGTCTTTAATAGCATCTAAAAGCGTGGTTCTGTCTTTTTCTGCCATGTGCACAACATCATCTAAGGTTGCGTTTAAAATTTTTTGACGCGATTCGGGGTCGTCTTCTTGTGCCAATTTAGATTTCATGGTGTCAATCGCTTTCCCCCAGTTTACATCTACTTTTTCAGTTTTTTTGTTTGCACTAGTTTCTAGTAAATCAAAATCATCAGACATAGTTCTTTTTTGTTTTTTTTAAGTTGAACAATTTTTAGACAAGCAATTTCGTTAAAAATTTTGAAATAAAAACAATATCGCCTCTAAATATATGTAGCTCAGATTCTTTATTTGTTACAACACAAAGAATATTTATTATTTATTGATGGATGACCCCTCTGTTTTTCTAATTAAATTCATAGAGGTTATTGAACATGATTCATAAAAAAACCGAAACTAATTAGTTTCGGTTTTTATTTTTATAAATTTTTTAGTTTGTCTCCAAAAAGTAACAACAGTATAATTGGTATTCCTAAAGATATTACCAAAAGTTTATTTGTAATAAATAAAGAGGGATGCAATAAAAGTGTTACCACAAATCCACCAATTGCGCCACCTAAATGTGCCGAATGCCCCACATTACCAACTTGCTTTTTCATCCCGTAAATAGAGTATAAAAGATAGCCTACACCAAAAATATAACCCGGAATTGGTATCGGAATAAAAAACAAATACAACTCCATTGCTGGATATAAAAGTATCGATGCATACACAATACCAGAAACGGCTCCAGAAGCACCAACGGCACTATAATAAGGTTCCTTTTTATGATAATATAATGAATATAGACTCCCTGCTAATAAACTACCAAAATAGATAATTAAAAAATAAGTCATACCTAAAAAACCTGCAACAATATCTCCAAAAAGATATAATGCATACATATTAAAACCTAGGTGCATCCAATCTACATGCAAAAAACCAGAGGTTATTGTTCTTAATTTTTCACCAGCTAAAACTTTACCTACTTGAAACTTATATTTATCTAAAAAAGAATAATCTTTAAACCCTTTCATAGAAACCAAAACATTGGCTATTATAAGAATTAAAACTGCTTGATTTATATTGTTCATCATAAAACAAACATACTAAAATCTGATTTACTAATACTACTACAGTTTAAATTTATATACGATATTTGCAATACCAAAAAGTACTGTATGCAATTTATCATTTTTACACTTATATATCCTTTTATTTGGTTATTTTCTAAACTACCAATGAGGGTTTTGTATTTTATTTCTGATGGCTTATTTTTACTAAACTATTACATTATTGGCTATCGAAAAAAAGTAGTTTTAGAAAACTTAAGATTGGCTTTTCCTGAAAAAAGTGACGAAGAAATAACTAAAATTAGCAAAGGTTTTTTTAAACATTTAACTGATTTTTTAGTAGAAACAATGAAATCTTTTACCATTTCTGAAAAAGAAATTTCTAAGAGAATGAAATACAAAAACATTTCTCTACTAAAAAAACTTTCTGAAAATGGAAAAAGTATTGCTTTGGTAGGGATACATCAAGGAAATTGGGAATGGCTAACAGGCTTACCTCTAAAAATTAAAGATCCTGCATTTTTTGCTGCGTATACCAAAGTAGAAAATAAGCATTTTGAAAAAGTGGTTAAAATGTCGCGTTCTAAATTTGGAGGAACCTTGTACAGATCTACAGATACCATAAGACAAATTCACAGAAATTTTGTCAATAAAAAACAAGGAATTTATATTCTATTAAGTGATCAATCTCCACAGATGAGTAAGGCTCATTATTGGGCGCCGTTTATGGGGATTAAAGTTCCTGTACATACTGGTGCAGAAGCGCTTTCTAAAAGGTATGATATGAGTTTTGTTTATTGGACCTCTAGAAGAGTAAAAAGAGGGCATTATGAGGTAGAATTTGAATTGGTTACAGAAACACCAAAAGATTACAAAGACTACGAACTTACTGATAAATTTTTAGAAATAACAGAAAGAAATATTAGAAACCAACCTGAAGTATATTTATGGTCTCACAAACGTTTTAAACATAGAAATAAAGTACCAAAAGAGTTTTTATAAACCTTTTGATACTTTATTTTGTTTTAATTTTTAAAGATTAAACCTTCCTCCAATAAGAATATTTCTCTGAAAAAAAGTAAAACTTTGAGTAGCTCCATCAGTTGGATCTATAGTAGTTCTTACATCTGGCATATTGATATACCCAAATTTTAAATCAGATTGAATGAAGAAGTATTTAAAGAATGTTAAATCAAGTCCTACTACAGCTGATGCTCCCCAACCTGCAATATGAAACTCATCGTGTCTTTCTTTATTTAATAAAGTTACGTCTGTTCTTGGATATAAAATACCTGCTCCAAAACCTTCTGTAAGGTTTATTTGAAAGTTCTTATGATTGATACCAAAGTAATGACCAATTTCATCAAATCTTCTAAACTCTACATTTACATAGTTTAAACCGTCTGTATGTTCTAATTTTAAAAAATCTTCAGCCAACACAATGTCGTCATTATTATAAACGCCGTCATAACTTGTACCCTCATTAATTTCTCCATCAATTTTTACGGTTTGGTTTGGTACCATAACATATTTCATGTGGTCTACACCAATAGAAATTGTATAATTTTCCTTTAAGAAATATCCTATTCTATAATTGTTTTGAGGAATGGTAATTCTTCCTGGATTAAAATAATCATTAAAACTAAACGGAGTTTGCCTGTCTTTGGCTTTTACATCATGTAGGGTAAAATCGTAATTTTTCCCAGTAAAATGTATATCAGAATTAGAGTAATTAGCTCTGTTCCATCCCCAATAAAGAAAGAATTTCCCTTTATTGGTTATTTTTTCTGCTTTTTTTAAATCTTTTGTATCATTTTCTTGAGAAAAAGTACAAATTGTCATCAATAAGGATAAACCTACTATTACTTTTGTTTTCAAAACGTTACGCTATTATTTCTTTAATTTCGTTGATAAATCTTACTGCTAAATCGTCTGCTGCTTGTTGCGATTTAGCTTCTGTATAAATTCTAATAATTGGCTCTGTATTCGATTTTCTTAAATGAATCCATTCTTCTGCAAAGTCAATTTTTACACCATCTATTGTATTTACATCTTCATTAGAATAAGTAGAAGCCATGGTTTCTAAAATCTTGTCAACATCTATTTCTGGTGTTAACTGAATTTTATTTTTACTCATAAAATAACTTGGATACGAATCTCTTAATTCTTTACAAGACATTTTTTTATTAGCTAAGTGTGATAAAAATAAAGCAACACCTACTAGAGAATCTCTACCATAATGAGATGCAGGATAAATGATTCCTCCATTTCCTTCTCCACCAATTACAGTATTGGTTTCTTTCATTTTGATCACCACATTTACTTCACCTACTGCAGATGCAGTATACGTTCCGCCATGTTTTTCTGTAACATCTCTTAAGGCTCTAGAAGATGATAAATTAGAAACAGTATTTCCACCACCTAATTTCCCTAAAACATAATCTGCACAAGCAACTAATGTATATTCTTCTCCAAACATAGAACCATCTTCAGAAATTAAAGCCAAACGATCTACATCTGGATCTACTACAATTCCAAAATCTGCTTTCTTTTTTACTACTAGTTCTGAAATATCAGTTAAATGTTCTTTTAAAGGCTCTGGGTTGTGAGGAAACTCACCGTTTGGTGTACAATATAATTCGATACATTTTACACCTAATTCTTTTAATAAAGCAGGAATAAAAATTCCACCTGTAGAGTTTACACCATCTACAACTACTTTAAATTTTGCTTTTTTAATGGCTTTTACATCCACTAAATCTAGCTTTAAAACTTCTTTAATATGCTTTTTTAAGTATTTTTTATTCTTTTTATAAGAACCTAAATCATCTACTTCTGCAAATGAAAAATCTTCACTTTCTGCTAAAGCTAAAATTTGTTCTCCTTCTTCTCCGTTTAAAAACTCTCCTTTTTCATTTAATAATTTTAAAGCATTCCATTGTTTAGGATTGTGAGATGCTGTTAAAATAATTCCTCCATCTGCATTTTCTAAAGGTACTGCCACTTCTACGGTTGGGGTTGTAGATAATCCTAAATCGATTACATCGATACCTAAACCTACCAAAGTATTTGCTACTAAACTAGATATCATTTTACCAGAAATACGAGCATCTCTACCAACTACTACTTTTATATTTTTTTTGTTAGCGTTTCTTGCTTTAATAAATGCTCCGTAAGCAGATGCAAATTTTACAGCGTCTATTGGTGTTAAGTTATCGGCAGTTTTACCACCAATTGTTCCTCTAATTCCTGAAATTGATTTTATTAATGTCATAATTTATATTGTCTTTTTTAGCAGGACAAATATAATTCTATTAAGTGATAAAATAAATTAGTGAGCTGTTAATTTTGATATTGTAACGTATTGATAACTAGCTAGCGTTAGGGATTGAAACGGCATCCTTTTTATAGCGCTTTTTAACAAGCGTTATTGCGAGGAACGAAGCAATCTATTAATTATGAGATTCCCACAGTTTACAAAAAATAAAACTTCGCAATGACAGCTATAAAAAGATATAGTGGAAAGCCCGACCTTTTTAGGGAACGTCCTAAATGAGTATTCAGTGTTTAGTGTTTAGTGTTTAGTGTTCAAAAATTAAAATTTTTGAATACTGATACCTACAAAGTTTGTAGAAACTTTAAGGCACAAAAAAAAGCCGATACAAATTGTATCGGCTTTTAAAATATATTAGAAATGTAAATGATTATTTACCTTCTTCCATTTTTTTCTTTAATGCTGCAAGACCACCAATATCTCCTAAGGTAGTTTTTTCTGCTTCTGCTGCTTTCTTAACGGCAACTTTTACATTTCTTTTCTCTTGCTCTTTAAATAAAGATGTATGAGAAACAACAACTCTTCTGTATTCTTTAGAGAATTCTAAAACTACAAATTCGATTTTGTCTCCTTTTTCTAATTTAGAACCATCTTCTTTTTCTAAGAATCTTGTAGGTGCAAATCCTTCTACTCCATCAGCAAAAGTTACAACTGCTCCTTTATCATTCTTTTCTTTGATTGTTCCTTCATGTTTAGAACCGATTGCATACGTAGCTTCATGAGCATCCCAAGGGTTATCTTGTGTTTGCTTATGACCTAAGTTTAACTTTCTGTTCTCTACATCTAATTCTAATACTTGTACTTCTAGTTTATCACCAACAGTTACAAAATCAGATGGATGTTTCACTTTCTTAGTCCAAGATAAGTCTGAGATATAAACTAAACCATCAATACCTTCTTCTAACTCAACAAAAACACCAAAGTTTGTGTAATTTCTTACAGTACCTGTGTGCGTTGAACCAACTGGGTATTTAGTAGTAATATCTGTCCAAGGATCTGGGTGTAATTGTTTGATCCCTAAAGACATTTTACGGTCTTCACGATCTAAAGTTAAAATTTGAGCTTCAACTTTATCTCCAACTTTCACGAAATCTTGTGCAGAACGTAAGTGAGTTGACCAAGACATTTCAGAAACGTGAATTAACCCTTCTACTCCTTGTTCTACTTCTACAAACGCACCATAATCAGCTAAAACAACAACTTCACCAGTTACTTTATCACCAACTTTTAATTCGTTGTTTAAAGCTTCCCAAGGATGAGCAGATAATTGTTTTAATCCTAATTGAATTCTAGATTTGTTATCATCAAAGTCTAAAATTACAACGTTTAATTTTTGATCTAATTCTACAACCTCATTTGGATGATTGATTCTAGACCAAGATAAATCAGTAATATGTACTAATCCGTCTACACCACCTAAATCAACAAAGACACCATAAGAAGTAATGTTTTTAACAATACCTTCTAATACTTGTCCTTTTTCTAATTGACCAATAATTTCTTTTTTCTGTAATTCAATATCAGCTTCAATAAGAGCTTTATGAGATACAACAACGTTTTTAAATTCGTGGTTGATTTTCACAACTTTGAATTCCATAGTTTTCTCTACATATTGATCGTAATCTCTAATTGGCTTAACGTCAATTTGAGATCCTGGTAAAAATGCTTCGATTCCGAAAACATCTACAATCATACCACCTCTAGTTCTACATTTAACAAAACCGTTAACTACTTCACCAGTTTCATGAGCATTGTTAACACGTTCCCATGCTTTAATAACTCTTGCTTTTTTGTGAGATAATACTAATTGACCAGAAGAATCTTCTCTTTTATCAACTAATACTTCTACTTTATCTCCAACAGCTAAACCTTGGTTGTAACGAAATTCGTTTAAAGAAATAACTCCTTCAGATTTAGAGTTGATATCGATGATTGCATCTCTATCAGTAATTCTGATTACAGTTCCTTCAATTACGTCACGTTCGTTTACAAAACCTACAGTTCCTTCTAACGCTTTTTCAAATGCTTGTAATTTTTCTTCATCAACTGCTTCAATACCTTGTTCGTACTTGTGCCAGTTAAAATCAGCTAAAAATTGTTTTGGATCTACAGCAGGAGTTGCTGTTTCTTGTACATCAGCAGCAACAACTTGCGCTTCAGTGTTTTTTGTTTCTTCAGACATGTGTCTAAAATAATTTTGTATCTTATTGTTTACCAGATTTTAACGATAAAAACGCAAAGAGTTGTTTTTATAAATTGTTTTATACTTTTCCTTTTATAAATCTGTTATCGTAAAAAGGAGTGCAAATTTACAAAATTGTTTTGATTATTAAGCAATTAGAATTAATTTATTATTCCTTTTATTCTTGATATACAAAAAACTACCTTTGCACTCTTAAAACCGTTATGGGTAGATTTTAATGAAGATGGATAAAAATACAAAAGATTTAGTAAATAAAGGAATAATGCTTCCGTTAATGGAAGAGTTTTATACCATACAAGGTGAAGGTGCACACACAGGTACAGCCGCTTATTTTATAAGAGTTGGCGGTTGCGATGTGGGTTGCCATTGGTGCGATGTTAAAGAAAGTTGGAATGCTGAATTGCACCCACCAACACTAGCCGATACCATTGTAAATAACGTTAAAAAACACGCCAACACCGTTGTTATTACGGGTGGTGAGCCTTTAATGTGGTCTATGGATTATATTACAGAATCGTTACAAAAAAACAACATTAGAACACATATAGAAACTTCAGGAGCTTATTCTTTTTCTGGAAAATGGAACTGGTTTTGTCTTTCTCCCAAGAAAACAAAAATGCCTTTGGCAGAGTGTTACCCAGAAGCAGATGAGTTAAAAATGATTATTCACAATACCTCAGATTTTGCTTTTGCAGAACAAGAAGCGGCAAAAGTGGGTCCTAAATGTCAACTTTATTTACAACCAGAATGGAGTAAAAAAGAAAAAATGACCGCTTTAATTGTAGATTATGTCATGAAAAATCCAAAATGGAAAATTTCTTTACAAACACATAAATATCTGAATATTCCATAATATTCAGATATTTTATATTTTTTAGAAGCTATTTCCTGCTTTCCACTATATCTTTTTATAGAGGTCACTACAAAATTCAATTTCTTGTAAACCGTGTCAACTTCATTATTAAAAGTTACTTAAGTTTTTACAAAACTATAAAAAGGATGCCGTTTCAATCAGGGCTAAGTGTATCTGTAAACTTATTAGCTAAACAGAAAGTTTGGCATCTACTAAGGCACAAATTCTTTCAAATTGTTCTGTTATTCCCATATCAGAATTATCAAATTCAATAGCATCATTCGCTTTCAATAATGGAGAATCTTCTCTTGTAGAATCTATTCTATCACGTTCCTCCACATTAAAAAGAATATCTTTAAAATCTACTTTATCCCCTCTATCAATCAATTCTTTATAACGTCTAGTAGCTCTTTTATCAGCAGAAGCCGTCATAAATAATTTCAATTCAGCACCCGGAAAAACAACCGTTCCAATATCTCTACCGTCCATCACTATTCCACTATCTTCCCCCATTAATTGTTGTTCTGCAACTAACTTTTTTCTTACTGCAGAAATGGCTGAAACTTTACTAACTAATTGAGAAATTTCTAAAGTTCTAATCTCTTTTTCTACATTTAAACCATTTAAAAACATTTCTGCAAAACCTAACTTCTCATTAAATTGAAAAGTAAGCGATATCTCATTTAAACTAGAAACAAGGTTTTCTTTATCTAAAAAACTTTTACCAACAAAATTATTTTGTTTTGCAAATAAAGTAACAGCTCTGTACATTGCACCAGTATCAACATAAATATAATTGTACTTTTTAGCCAATAATTTAGCGATTGTACTTTTTCCTGTCGATGAAAATCCATCAATTGCAATAATAATTTTTTTACTCATATTTATCTTCTCCTATCTAAATCTATTAATAAACTAAAAGTACTTGCATTTGTTGCCGAATGAATTTTAGAATAGGCATAATTAAATTTTAATTTATTCATTTTAATTCCAAAGCCAAAAGAAAAACCACTAAACGTTCTTGCATTCTGTAGTTTTAATTCAGCTGCCCTTCTAAAATTATATCCCAATCTTAAATTGATTGCACTTTCAGGAAACAACTCTCCACCAATCACCAAATGTCTAAAAGTATTGGCAATAAAACCCACTTTTTTTTCAGTAACATTGCCTTCTAAATCTGTTGTTTGTTCAGAAGGGTTAGGTACAGATACATCCCATTGTTGTAAATTATCAATAGTTGCATACCATTTTAACGGAACATGTTCTAATTTATAAGAACCACCTAAAGCAATTTTAAATGGTAATTTTTCTTTTACTCCATTGTAGGTTTGTATTTGAGTACCAATATTTCTAGCCACCAAAGTAATTGCAAAAGGTTTGTAAGGACTATTATATAAAATGGCTAAATCTGTAGCAGCACCAGTAGATGTATAATTTTCAATATTAGAATTAATCACTCTAACATTAGCACCAATAAAAAAATTAGAATAAGGAATATTTATAGCATACCCTAAAGAAACAGCAATATCATTAGCTCCAAAATTCCCCGTTTCATTACCTTGCTCATCAGCACCAATTAAAGAACCATAATCAATATATTTAATACTACCGTGTATGGTTCCAAACCTCCTAGAAATTGTTTTAGCATAAGCCAAAGATCCAATATTTATTCCAGCTAAATAACTCGTATAATTTACAGAAACTTTATTGTCAATATCTCCACCAATAACAGAAGGGTTCCATATAGGTTGATTCACATCATCCATCAATACCAACACTTCCCCACCTAAAGCTACTTGTCTAGCAGAAGTAGAAACATTTAAAAATTGATACACTTTCTCTCCTCCAACTTGCCCACTAATAGCACAAAAAGAAAATAAAAAAGTAAAAAATAAGATGTTTTTATAATTCATTAAAAAATAAATAACGACTGCTAAATAAATAACGAAAATAAACTATATTATTACAATTACCTTACACAAATATGATAAAATTACAACAATGTCTTTAAATTTATTGTATAAAAAAACCTCAATTCGTTAAGAATTGAGGTTTAAAGATACGGACATTAGTCCGTATTAAAGAAAGGCGGCGACCTACTCTCCCACATAAATGCAGTACCATCGGCGCGATTGGGCTTAACTTCTCTGTTCGAGATGGGAAGAGGTGAGCCCCAATGCTATAACCACCCTAAGATTTTAGTTCTAAGTTTAAAGTTCCAAGTTTTAAAGTTTTTCAACTCATAACTCAACACTTATAACTCATAACTCTTTAGCTTTTGCTAAAGTATAAGTTAACATATGGTAAAATAATATCTAAATCGTCTTATAAATAAAGAGTCTGTGCTCCCGCCTTTCGGCGGGAAGCGTACATAAGTCTATGGGTTATTAGTATCACTTGGCTATGACATTACTGCCTTTACACCTATGACCTATCAACGTTGTAATCTCCAACGACCCTTTAAAGAAATCTCATCTTGTGGTGGGTTTCGCGCTTATATGCTTTCAGCGCTTATCCCTTCCCGACGTAGCTACCCTGCTATGCTTCTGGCGAAACAACAGGTACACTAGAGGTCAGTCCAACTCGGTCCTCTCGTACTAGAGTCAGATCCACGCAAATTTCTAACGCCCACAGCAGATAGAGACCGAACTGTCTCACGACGTTCTGAACCCAGCTCGCGTGCCACTTTAATGGGCGAACAGCCCAACCCTTGGGACCTTCTCCAGCCCCAGGATGTGACGAGCCGACATCGAGGTGCCAAACCCCCCCGTCGATATGAGCTCTTGGGGGAGATCAGCCTGTTATCCCCGGAGTACCTTTTATCCTTTGAGCGATGGCCCTTCCATGCGGAACCACCGGATCACTATGCTCTTGTTTCCAACCTGATCGACCTGTATGTCTCTCAGTCAAGCACCCTTATGCCATTGCACTCTACGTACGGTTACCAAGCGTACTGAGGGTACCTTTAGAAGCCTCCGTTACTCTTTTGGAGGCGACCACCCCAGTCAAACTACCCACCAAGCACTGTCCTCATCTCTGAGTTAGACTCTAGATAAGCAAAGGGTGGTATTTCAAGGACGACTCCACAACGCCTAGCGACGCCGCTTCAATGTCTCCCACCTATCCTACACATTACTTATCCAAAGCCAATACTAAGCTATAGTAAAGGTTCACGGGGTCTTTTCGTCCCGCTGCGGGTAATCGGCATCTTCACCGATACTACAATTTCACCGAGCTCATGGCTGAGACAGTGTCCAGATCGTTGCACCATTCGTGCAGGTCGGAACTTACCCGACAAGGAATTTCGCTACCTTAGGACCGTTATAGTTACGGCCGCCGTTTACTGGGGCTTCATTTCAGATCTTCGCCGAAGCTAAACCCTCCACTTAACCTTCCAGCACCGGGCAGGTGTCAGGCCTTATACATCATCTTTCAATTTAGCAAAGCCCTGTGTTTTTGATAAACAGTCGCCTGGACCTTTTCACTGCGGCCCTGTATTGCTACAGGGCGACCCTTCTCCCGAAGTTACGGGTCTATTTTGCCTAGTTCCTTAGCCATGAATCTCTCGAGCACCTTAGAATTCTCATCCCAACTACCTGTGTCGGTTTACGGTACGGGTTCTTATAATCTGAAGCTTAGAGGTTTTTCTTGGAAGCCCTTAGGCACACTATCCAATTGTCCGAAGACGCTTGGTACTATCACACTTCACCTAATTCTGCGGATTTACCTACAAAACTAATAGCTACATGTTTCAACGAACTATTCCGTCAGTTCGCGGTGCTTTCATTACTCCGTCACCCCATCGCAATTATAAGAAGTACAGGAATATTAACCTGTTATCCATCGACTACTCCCTTCGGATTCGCCTTAGGACCCGACTAACCCTCAGCTGATTAGCATCGCTGAGGAAACCTTAGTCTTTCGGTGTGGGGGTTTCTCGCCCCCATTATCGTTACTTATGCCTACATTTTCTTTTGTAACCAGTCCAGCATGCCTCACAGCACACCTTCTACCCAGGTTACAATGCTCCCCTACCACTAACGTGTCTTTCAACGTTAATCCATAGCTTCGGTAATATGTTTATGCCCGATTATTATCCATGCGAAATCGCTCGACTAGTGAGCTGTTACGCACTCTTTAAATGAATGGCTGCTTCCAAGCCAACATCCTAGCTGTCTAAGCAATTTCACCTCGTTTTTTCAACTTAACATATATTTGGGGACCTTAGCTGATGGTCTGGGTTCTTTCCCTCTCGGACATGGACCTTAGCACCCATGCCCTCACTGCTGAGAAACATTTTATAGCATTCGGAGTTTGTCAGGAATTGGTAGGCGGTGAAGCCCCCGCATCCAATCAGTAGCTCTACCTCTATAAAACTTTTACTCAACGCTGCACCTAAATGCATTTCGGGGAGTACGAGCTATTTCCGAGTTTGATTGGCCTTTCACCCCTACCCACAGGTCATCCAAAGACTTTTCAACGTCAACTGGTTCGGTCCTCCACTGTGTGTTACCACAGCTTCAACCTGCCCATGGGTAGATCACTCGGTTTCGCGTCTACTACTACTAACTAAAGCGCCCTATTCAGACTCGCTTTCGCTACGGCTCCTTGACTTAATCAATTAACCTTGCTAGAAACAGTAACTCGTAGGCTCATTATGCAAAAGGCACGCCGTCACAACTCGAAGTTGCTCCGACCGCTTGTAGGCGTACGGTTTCAGGTTCTATTTCACTCCCTTACTTAGGGTTCTTTTCACCTTTCCCTCACGGTACTAGTTCACTATCGGTCTCTCAGGAGTATTTAGCCTTACCGGATGGTCCCGGTGGATTCATACAGGATTACTCGTGTCCCGCACTACTCAGGGTACCACTATCTTAAATTTGCTTACTTTTACGGGACTATCACCCTCTATGGTCTGTCTTTCCAAACAGTTCTAATTCACTTATCTTCGAATATCGTGGCCCTACAACCCCAAAATTGCCGTAACAACTTTGGTTTGGGCTAATCCGCGTTCGCTCGCCACTACTAACGGAATCACTATTGTTTTCTCTTCCTCCGGTTACTTAGATGTTTCAGTTCACCGGGTTTACCCCACTTACGTGGTGACATGTCTTCAACATGACGGGTTGCCCCATTCGGATATCTACGGATCAAAAGGTATGTGCCCCTCCCCGTAGCTTTTCGCAGCTTATCACGTCCTTCGTCGTCTCTGAGAGCCTAGGCATCCGCCATACGCCCTTACTTAACTTATTGTACTTTTTGCTGTAGAATTGCTTCTACAATGAACTCTTTTATATTTTTATAAAAAAATTTTTGATTAGATAAATCTAATCGTTCTCTATCTATTTGATTCTTACGATATCATTTTACCAATATGTCAATGAACTTTCTTTCAATTAAACAATTATCAGTTAACAATTATCAATACAAAATTGATCAATGTTAAACGGTCATTGTTAATTGACCTGGTGGAGAATATCGGAGTCGAACCGATGACCTCTTGCGTGCAAGGCAAGCGCTCTAGCCAGCTGAGCTAATCCCCCATTATGAAATTCAGAATAAATCCTAAATTATGAATGTAGAATCCTCTTACTTCCAGAATTTCCTTAGTATTTTAGTTATTTGTAGTCCCGGGCAGACTCGAACTGCCGACCTCTACATTATCAGTGTAGCGCTCTAACCAGCTGAGCTACGAGACTAGAATAGCTTAATACTTTTTTATTTTAAAATTAACAGCAAAGAGTAAAAAAAACCTTTTTTTGTAACTCACCATCTTTCTCTAGAAAGGAGGTGTTCCAGCCGCACCTTCCGGTACGGCTACCTTGTTACGACTTAGCCCTAGTTACCAGTTTTACCCTAGGCGGCTCCTTGCGGTGACCGACTTCAGGCACTCCCAGCTTCCATGGCTTGACGGGCGGTGTGTACAAGGCCCGGGAACGTATTCACCGGATCATGGCTGATATCCGATTACTAGCGATTCCAGCTTCACGGAGTCGAGTTGCAGACTCCGATCCGAACTGTGATATGGTTTATAGATTCGCTCTCTGTTGCCAGATGGCTGCTCATTGTCCATACCATTGTAGCACGTGTGTGGCCCAGGACGTAAGGGCCGTGATGATTTGACGTCATCCCCACCTTCCTCACTACTTGCGTAGGCAGTCTCGTTAGAGTCCCCATCATAACATGCTGGCAACTAACGACAGGGGTTGCGCTCGTTATAGGACTTAACCTGACACCTCACGGCACGAGCTGACGACAACCATGCAGCACCTTGTAATCTGTCCGAAGAAAACTCTATCTCTAAAGCTGTCAGACTACATTTAAGCCCTGGTAAGGTTCCTCGCGTATCATCGAATTAAACCACATGCTCCACCGCTTGTGCGGGCCCCCGTCAATTCCTTTGAGTTTCAGTCTTGCGACCGTACTCCCCAGGTGGGATACTTATCACTTTCGCTTAGTCACTGAGCTAATGCCCAACAACTAGTATCCATCGTTTACGGCGTGGACTACCAGGGTATCTAATCCTGTTCGCTCCCCACGCTTTCGTCCCTCAGCGTCAGTACATACGTAGTAGACTGCCTTCGCAATCGGTATTCTGTGTAATATCTATGCATTTCACCGCTACACTACACATTCTATCTACTTCCATATGACTCAAGTCAACCAGTATCAAAGGCAGTTCCATAGTTGAGCTATGGGATTTCACCTCTGACTTAATCGACCGCCTGCGGACCCTTTAAACCCAATGATTCCGGATAACGCTCGGACCCTCCGTATTACCGCGGCTGCTGGCACGGAGTTAGCCGGTCCTTATTCTTACAGTACCGTCAAGCTGGTATACATACCAGTGTTTCTTCCTGTATAAAAGCAGTTTACAACCCATAGGGCAGTCTTCCTGCACGCGGCATGGCTGGGTCAGAGTTGCCTCCATTGCCCAATATTCCTCACTGCTGCCTCCCGTAGGAGTCTGGTCCGTGTCTCAGTACCAGTGTGGGGGATCTCCCTCTCAGGACCCCTACCTATCACAGTCATGGTAAGCCGTTACCTTACCATCTAACTAATAGGACGCATAGCCATCTTTTACCAATAAATCTTTAATTAATTAATCATGCGATTAATCAATACTATGGAGCATTAATCTTCATTTCTAAAGGCTATTCTCCAGTAAAAGGTAGGTTCTATACGCGTTACGCACCCGTGCGCCGGTCGTCATCTGTGCAAGCACAATGTTACCCCTCGACTTGCATGTGTTAAGCCTGCCGCTAGCGTTCATCCTGAGCCAGGATCAAACTCTTCATTGTATATTTTAAATATTTTAATGAATAAGTTTCAAAAGAATTTTACATTAATCTAATAATGTGGTTATTCTACTCTTTAATTACGCTGTCAATTTCAATATTTTCAATGAACTGTGCCGAGTCGGCACCGACAAGTCATAAAACTCAATCTTTACCTTTAACTCAACTTTGTAGAAATGTTAGAATCGAACTAACTAATCGTTTTAATGATTATTCCAAATTTTCTCTGATCGTTTTGCTGTATTTCTTAGCGGCTGCAAACATACAAACTATTTCTAATCTGACAATAAAAAAATAAACTTTTTTTTATTTTATTTTACCTGTAAAAAAACACTGAACTTTTTGCCGAAATTTTCGGACTGCAAACATACAACGTTTTTTACAAACCAACCTAATAAAAATTAAAGTTTTTTTTGATAAAATTTTTGCAAATTTACCGGTTTAACTCCTTAATTTTCACTCGATTTACAAACTCTCAATGAACGTGACTAACAAACTAATATTGCTGTTAGCGGCTGCAAACTTACAACACATTTTTAATCTAACAACTATTTTTTAACCCTTTTTTTTTGTTTATTTTACATACTTCTCCTAATTATTTTGTTTCTAGTAAGTTACATGAAATATTTTTTTGGTTATTTTTTTAAGGTTATTGGGTTTTATCTGGGTTTTGGGGATGACAACTACTTTTTACAACATAAGAACATTAAAAAAAGGAAAGAGTGTCAGCTGATTTTTTTGTCTAAATAGGTTTCTTGTTCTCTAATTTTAGATAAAACGACTACTACTCTCGTCAACTTTATCTTTGAAATAGCTTCACCTAGTTACTTGGATTTGTTTTTTTGCTTTTAAATAAAGCCTGTAAATGATTGTTTTTTAATTTTAATACAACGAAAATCGTGAAAAAGGTCTCTTATAGATGAAGTAGAAACTTTGTAAACAGAATTAAATCTAAAAATAAACGGATTACTTGAAAGCTTCGATTTGCTCAGAAGCTTAATTTATTAGAAGAAAGGGATTGCTTCGTGCTTCGCAATGACGTTTTTTTATATGAAGAACAAATGGGGTGGCTATTTGTTGAAATTGTTCTTTGTAGGCTTGTTTTCTTCTTGCTAATTACAATTACAGGCTTTGTGTTAGGGATTGAAACGGCATCCTTTTTGCTTTTCGCAAAAAGATATAGTGGAAAGCCCGACCTTTTTTATTCTATAAGTTTATTTGAATTAAAAAAGTGTACCTATATATAAACCCAACTTTTTTAATATCTCAACGAAAAAAGGGAACACCCAAAAGGGAAATTTATACGGATACTTTTTAAAATTACGTATTTAATTGCTTTTAAGAATTGAACAAAATGCTAAAACAAGTTTAGCATGATAAATGTTATACTTTTAGATACCCTTCTTCTACTCTATATTACTGAAACTGATTTTAAGTAGGCATTTCGAACATATTTAAATGTTTTTTTAAAATTCCTGATGGTGTATTTTTGGTTTCATCAAAGATTCTAGTATCTCCAAATAATATAAAACTATCTCTAGCTCTTGAAACTGCCACATTTAACATATTTGGTTTATTGTCTCTATCGAAAAACAATACACCTTCGTCCTCATTACTATATACAGAGCTAAACAGTACAATATTGCGTTCTGCGCCTTGAAGTGCGTGTACGGTTCCTAATTTTATGTCGTTTACTTTAAAACCAGACTCTATTAATGCTTTAGACAATTCTGTTTTTTGACTTGCAAAAGGTGTAATTATACCTAAAATATTTTCTATAGCATCTACATTATAAGCTTTTTCGATATCGGCTTTATGCATGTTTAGCCATAAAATAATGGCTTTTACTTCATTTAAGTTATGACGACTGTTAAATTTACGTTCGCTATAGCCCTCTACATGATAAGCCATCATTGAAGAAAATATTTGATCTTTATGGGCTTTTCCTTTCATTGGTTTTAGAATACCATCGTAAGCGAGTTCGTTACAAAAGCCAATAATTTCATCATTACACCTTCTGTGCTCTAACAACAGTAAGCCATTTTCTTTTTTGGTGACTAATGGTGTTTCGTATTCGCAGGCATTTTGAGCCATTTTCATGATACTACCACTAGAAGCTAAAAAACCAATGTTATTTAAATAAGCAATATGAGATGGATCTGCAACTATATTTTGATTGGTTAAATTACCATAATCGATTTTTAAAGGAATAGACCAAATAGGTTCTATTTGCTTTAAATCTCCCACAACAATTGCTTTTTTTGCTAATGAAAAGATAGGAATACTAACTTCTGGAGTTACTTGACCCGCTTCATCTATAATTAATAAGTCTAAAAAATTAAATAAAGGAAGGTATTCGAAAATAGGTCTGCCTTCTTCATTTTCTCCTTGAAACTGACTGTACAAAAAGTGTGTAGGTGCTGTATATAAGGTTGCCACAAAACAAGGTGTAAGCATTGCTCTTCGTTTCCATTTAGCAATAACTGTATTTTCTCCGGTTCCTTTTTCTGTTTCGTTTACTAAAACATCTTCTGTTTCTAAAATCCACCTTGCCTCCCAATAATGAGTTGCTAATAAAAAAGCCTTGTGTCTTAGGCTTAAATCTATTTCATCATAAAAGAAACGGTGCGTTTTATCATTCGATTCCATTTTTTCATACTCAAACTCCCACATTTGTTCTTCTGAAACAAAAGGATATCCTGTAATATCATTTTGACGTTTCCAGTTGTGTAGTTTTAAGTTTGATGACAATGCCAAATTAAGATCGGCAATACAATTTTTGATAAATACAAGCGCCGTTTTATCACTGGAAAGTGTTTCTTTATTAATTCTAAAAAGGTGTTCTGAATTTGAGCTACCCTCTTCTGAATCGGCTTTAAAATAACGTTTTATTTCACTAATAAATTGATCGTCTTTAGCAAGTGCTTTTATATCGACTATAATATCTCTCCATTCTTGTAATTTTGAGATTTGAATTACATTTTTTTTTATGTGATTGTTCTTATCTAGCAATAAATTATTTACCTTTTCTATAGAAATTAAGTAGTTCTGAGAAATTTGCCCCCCTTCTATTATGTTGTCTTCTATTACCGTAATTTCTTCTTGAAGGTGGTTGCAGGCATCTTCTAAGGATTCTGGATGAAACCCAAAATAATCTGAATAACTACTAAAATAGAAGTTTTTGGCATCATATAAATAATTTTCGTTTTCTAAATCACACAAAGTACCTTCATTACCAAACATGTTTCCTTTTAGGTAATTAATATTTTTTAAGCTTTTTTCACTTTTTGAATTGGAAGGTAAGTAGGTTGCGTAACCATTAAAACCAGGAATCCAGCGTTGTGCTAAAATCCCCATATCACTTTTAGAGTTTATAAAACTATCTATAATATTGGTTACCGCTTGGTTGTTTGTAGAGCATGCTAAAATAACAGGCGCTTCTTCTCCTTTAATAGCCGCTCTTACCACTTCTGTAGCCACTAAACTTTGCAATAATGTTGTTTTACCTGTACCTGGAGGTCCGTTTACTGCTGTAATGGCATTTTCTTCTGCCGTAAAATAAGACAATAAGGTTTTACGCTGACTTATTGATAATGGAAACTCATTAGACATTTGCCCTAAATGCAAATGATTGTAATCTAAAAAGCCTTTATCTGTAATCGGTTCTCTTCGTTCTCTATTTACGGGATTTATAATTTTTGAAATTAACGGAAGCTCTTCTGTTTCATTTATTAAGTTTTCGTACAAAAAGAGAATGCTTTTTGCTGCCGAAATTTTAGAGCTCCTTGCAAAATAAGTGGCTTTATGATTTGTCTTATACCCTACTGCTCTATAACTATCTATAGCTCCGTCTGTAATTTCAGAAAAAACCACATTGATATATTCCCAGTAAGCTGCCCAAGGGATGTTCTCTTCTTCCTCTTCTTTTTCTGGCTGTTCTATTTCTCTTGCTTCTGTAACTGTTTCTATTGATGAAAAAATAAAATCGTTTCCAACTTCTGCAATAGGATCTAAATAATTACGGACAATTAACGGAAAAACATCTCTTGGAGCAGATAATTGCCCTAAGCGATTTACTCTTGCAGTAATCCAAAATGGATAGATGGTTTTTTGCCTAAAATTAGGGTCACTCGATTCAAAATCTAACTGAAAAGGCGCAATGATAATTTCGGCATCAAATACTTTGTGGTAATTGTCACTGTCTTTTTTTGTGATTCCTTTTAACCTATTTATCCTTTTTTCTTCTACATCTAACATTTCGGCAGCATTCTTTGGATTGATGGTTGCCGAACTTAAATCGCAATAGTTTTGATGGAATAAGTTTTTGATTCTAGAAATGTCTACAGCTAAGTTTTCACTATCAGTTAAACTGTTTTTGTAATAATTTAACCAGTTTTTTACGTTGCTCATGTATTTTTTAGAATTCGTAGTTAATGGGTTGAAAAAATGGTGTGCGAATATATACTTTTAGATGTGTATTCTTATTGAATTAGATGCTATTGTTCTATAAAAAAAGATATGTTAATTGCTAATTACTGAAAGTTAAGTTGTTAGTCTTCTTTAAATTTATTAACAAATTATAGCTTGTTTTAAATAGTTTCTAAAAACAAAAAACCTTCACATTTCTGTGAAGGTTTAAGTGAGCCCTGAAGGATTCGAACCTTCGACCGCCTCCTTAGAAGGGAGGTGCTCTATCCAGCTGAGCTAAGAGCCCGTAATTTTTAAGTTGTTACGACCAACTGTGTCGGGGTGGCAGGATTCGAACCTGCGACCTCCTCGTCCCAAACGAGGCGCGATGACCGGGCTACGCTACACCCCGAGTGCAATTTCTTAGCGGAGAGACAGGGACTCGAACCCTGGCGACCCTAAGGTCGACAGATTAGCAATCTGCTGCATTACCACTCTGCCATCTCTCCTTTCGGAAACAGACTTAAAGCCTGTACTGAAATTGCGAGTGCAAATTTAAGACTAGAAAAAGGATTATACAAGACTTTTTTGATTTTTTTTTAAATATTTTTTTTATTCAGGATATTCAACTCGTAAATGATAGATATTCATCAGTTTTTTCTTAATTACTTTTTTTATAATTTCTATTTCTCTAAAGGTAATATCTGAATTTAAAAACTGATTATCAGCCATTTGCTTAGCCATGATTTTATCAATCAAATTACTAATAGACATTGCTGTTGGTTTTGTTAAACTTTTAGACGCAGCTTCGGAGGCATCACACATCATTAGAATAGCAGTTTCTTTAGAAAACGGAATTGGACCTTGGTATTGAAAATTTTTAATATCTACCTCTGCATCCGGGTTTAATTCTTTTTCCTTCATATAAAAATAATAGGTAGAACTGGTTCCGTGATGCGTTCGTATAAAATCTATAATTCTATCTGGTAAATTGTACTTTTTAGCCAACTCTACTCCTTTTATTACATGATCTGTAATAATTTTAGAGCTATCCCTTGGCGACAAATCATTGTGTGGATTAACACCTGTAGATTGATTTTCTGTAAAATACATTGGGTTTAACATTTTACCAATATCATGATACAAAGCTCCTGTTCTAACCAACATAGAATTGGCTCCTATTTCATTTGCTGCGGCTTCTGCTAAATTTGCTACCTGCATAGAGTGTTGAAACGTACCTGGGGCTTTCTCGTTTAATTCTCTTAAAAGCTTTGCATTAGTGTTAGAAAGTTCTAACAGGGTAACATCAGACACCAAACCAAATACTTTTTCATACATATAAATTAATATGATAGATAAAAAAGACAATAACCCATTTGCCGCAAAAAGCATAAAGTAGGTCCAATTTATCTGAGAAGCATTTCCTTCTCTAATAATAGAAAATGCAAAGTAGGTAAGCATATAAATTAATGTAATTTGAGCTACTGAAATAAATAAATTTGCTCTCTTATATAATTCTGAAACCGTTAAAATAGTTACAATACCTGCAATAATGTGTAAATAAATAAACTCGAAACTATTAGGTACAATATATCCTAATAGCAATACGGTTAAAACATGGGCAAACAAACCTAAACGAGCATCAAAAAAGGCTTTTAAAACTATTGGAAGTACACTTAAAGGAACCACATATAAATAATCTGAATTGTACTTTATAACCAATGTTTGTATAAAAATCATTGAAAATACATTGAAAAAGATAAAGGTAACCTTGTTATTGTTATCAAATATTTCTAATCTATACTTATGTAAAAACAATAATAACATTAATAAAGCCAGTGCAACTAAAATAGTATATCCTAAAATAATCCAATTATAATTAGAATCTGTCCAAACCTTAGATTCAGACTCACTTTTTAAAGAGTTTAAAATAGCCAGTTTTTTTCCTTCAACAATATCTCCTTTTAAAATAATTAACTTACCTACCTCTACCTTACCTTTAGTATAAGAGATATTTTTAATCTCATTGTCTATTACTTTTTCGCTGTAAAGGGCGTCAAAAGATACGTTCGGTTTTATGATTTCCGTCAACAAGTCTAACAGCACCTTTTTAGCATAAACATTTTTTTCTATCTCTAAATTACTTCTAATTATCTCTAAAACTTCTTTAGAACTTAAAAGGTTTTTAAATACTACATCTTCTACTTCGTTTCCTTTTCTTACGGCTACTATTTCATTTTTATTAGAAACCCTATCTTGACTTGACACTTCTAAAAAACCTTTCTTGTAAACAAGATCTATAACTTTTTGACCAATTCTAGACAAATCTTTAACATCTTCTAGATTCAAAGAATCTGATTGTTTTACAAGGGCAACCCTTTCTAAAAAATTAGATTTTACTGTATTTTCAACATCAAAATTATGCGTAAAATATAATTTTGAGTTTGCCGAAATCTCCTTTTTTTCTATGGCAATTTCTTCTGCAGTTTTCTGAATAGCAAAATCAAAAGGCGCATATAAATTATCATATTTCCATAGCTGCCCGTTGTTAAAATCGTATTTAAATTGTCCTCCTTTTGGAAACAAATAAACAATTGCAACTGTGGTTACTAAAAACAAAATTACCTTATAAATAATGGCATTGTTTTGGTACAATTTATTAACTATATTACTCATAGATTCTATCTTCTTACAACAAACTTACCATAAAAAAGTCAAGCTCAAAAATTCAAGTAGAATAATAAAACTTAAATTGATTAAAAATAGTTAATTTAGCACACAAATCTTACTTAAAATAAACACTCTATTTATGAAAGAAGTCGTAATTGTATCTGTAGCAAGAACTCCAATAGGAAGTTTTATGGGAAGTTTATCAACAATACCAGCCCCTAAATTAGGAGCTATTGCTATAAAAGGAGCCTTAGAAAAGATCAATTTAAACCCCAATTTAGTTGAAGAAGTTTTTATGGGTAATGTAGTTTCTGCTGGCCTGGGTCAAGCTCCAGCAAGACAAGCATCCATTTATGCAGGTATCCCAAATACAGTTCCTTGTACAACCGTAAATAAAGTATGTGCTTCTGGTATGAAAGCCATAATGTTAGCTGCACAAACCATTGCTTTAGGAGATGCATCTATCGTTGTTGCTGGTGGTATGGAAAACATGAGCAGCATTCCTCATTATCAACACGCTAGAAAAGGATCTAAATTTGGACCAATAACCATGGAAGATGGCTTGCAAAAAGATGGTTTGGTTGATGCTTATGACAATATGGCGATGGGCGTTTGTGCTGATGAATGTGCAAGTGAGTATGGTTTTTCTAGAGAAGATCAAGACACTTTTGCAATACAGTCTTATAATAGATCTGCTAAGGCTTGGAGTGATGGAAAATATGCTGATGAAATTGTACCTGTAGAAATTCCACAAAGACGAGGAGAACCAATTATATTTTCTGAAGATGAAGAATACAAAAATGTAAGAATGGATAAAATTCCAACATTAAGGGCAGCTTTTACAAAAGACGGAACTGTTACCGCCGCAAATGCTTCTACTATTAACGATGGTGGTGCTGCCTTAGTATTAATGTCTGCAGATAAAGCAAAAGAATTAAACATTACGCCTATTGCAAAAATTAGAAGTTATGCAGATGCTGCTCATGAACCAAACTGGTTTACAACGGCTCCAGCAAAAGCAATACCAAAAGCATTAGCAAAAGCAAACTTATCTATTGATGATGTAGATTATTTTGAATTAAATGAGGCATTTTCTATTGTAGGTTTGGCTAATATGAAAATTTTAAACATTACTGATGACAAAGTAAATGTAAATGGTGGCGCTGTTTCTTTAGGACATCCACTAGGTGTTTCTGGAGCACGAATTGTAATTGCTTTAACCTCTATTTTAAAACAACAAAATGCTAAAATAGGAGCAGCAGCAATTTGTAATGGTGGTGGCGGTGCTAGTGCATTTGTTATAGAAAGAATTTCGTAGAAAAAATAACTTAGAACTTATAATTCAAAACTCATAACTTGTTATACGGCATTTGTAATTTAAGCATGGTTCCTTTAAGAACCGAAGAATCAGACCAATCTGAAATGACTAGTCAGGTTTTATTTGGTGAAACTTTTGAGGTTATTGAAAGGCAAAAAGATTGGAGTAAAATTCGCTTAACTTTTGATAACTACGAAGGTTACATAGATAATAAACAATACTCAGAAATTAGTACAGATTTCTTTTTAAAATTAAAAACTGAAAAGCAATATTTTTCAGGAGAAATGATTGATTTTATTACCAACAGTAAAAACGAGTTAACCACCATTCCGTTAGGTGCCAACTTACCTTTTTACAATGCAGGAAAACTGCAAATAAACTCAGAATTATATCTCTACGAAGGCAGTGTTGTATCAGAAAAAAAATCTAAAATTGAAATTACGCAGACTGCTTTTAATTATTTAAACACACCATTTTTATGGGGAGGAAAAACCCCTTTTGGCATTGATTGTTCTGGCTTTACACAAATGGTATATAAACTTTGCGGACATCAACTTTTAAGAGATGCAAAGCAACAAGCCACCCAAGGTGAAGTATTAAGTTTTATTGAAGAAAGTGAAGCTGGTGATTTGGCTTTTTTTGATAATGAAGAAGGAGAAATTATTCATGTAGGTATCATTTTAAGTGATTATCACATTATACACGCTCATGGTAAAGTTAGAATTGATACTTTAGATCATAGCGGAATATTTAATGCTGAACTTCAAAAACATACACACAAACTTAGAATTATTAAAAAAATGATTTCGTAAGTTAAAAAATTAGACATAAAAAAAACCGAAACTAAAAATTAGTTTCGGTTTTTTTATTAAAAAAGTCTTAATTATTGACCTCTCATTTCTTTATAAATTGGTCTTAAAGCATCTGCTTCAGAAGTCATTTCTAAAGTATCATAAATATTTAAAAGTGTACTTACAGTTCCCTCTGTTCTACCAAGCTCATCTGCTTTTACAATATAAGGTAATGCATCTTTACAGATTTCTTTTAATGTACCTTCTAATTCTGTATATTTTTTATCATTCGATAAATTTTCATTCATCTCATTAATAACAGCAATTCTTTTATTTAAAACAGTAACCCCTAAGTTTAAATAAGCATCTCCATATTCAGGATCTAATTCTATTGCTTTTTTATAAAAACCAATAGCTTCTTCAATTTTATCTTCACCAGCATTTACAACACCTAAATTAAAAAACAAAGTAGGATTTGTAGGATCTAATTTTACAGCTTCTTCCATTAGGGCTCCAAATTTATCCATTTGCTCTAGCTTAATGTACATTTGAGCTTGATTTAATAATAAATTGATATCTTTTGGATTCGCTTTTCTAGCTTCCTCTAAAGCAGCAACAGCTAATTCTGGTTTTCCTTGGTTTACATATATATAACCAATATTTTTAATAATTTCTGCTTGTTTAGATTCAGTAACTTTTTCACTAGGGTTTGTATATTTACCAAACTTAACCATTGCATCTCTATTTGCTTTGGTTCCCATGTTTTCTTCTTTACCTGTTTCTTTATTTACAGCAGTATACTGAGTTGCAATACCCGTATATTTAATATCTTGTAATTCTTTATAATATTTTAAAGCACCATCGTAGTCTTTACCTAAAGAAGAACTTAAAGCTGCATTATATAAAAAAGAAGTATCTGTAGGACTTAATTTATACGTTAAATAAAAATTCTTTGTAGCTTTATTGTAATCTTTTCCATTATAAGAATCAATTGCTTTTTTAGATACAAATTGTATTAATTCATTTAATTTAGGTTGTGCTTCTTTTGTATATTTTTGCTTTCCTATTTCTTTCTCATAAGAAATTAACTTATTGTATGCAGCCGCTGCTTTTTCTACGTTAGATTTTCCGTACGCAGATCCTTTTAAAAAGAAATATTTTGCTTTGTACTTTGCATCCATTGAGTCTTCTGCGCCTTCTAAACCAGCTAATGCTGCTTTTGCTTCTTTAAACGCCCCTTTTTTAATTGCCTTTTCGGCAGCTTTAAGTTCATTCTTCTGCGCAAAAGATGCTATTGATAAAAAGCCAACTGTTAACGCTAATATTTGATTTCTCATTTTACTAATTATTAATTTATTGTTATTCTTGATTTTCATTTGAATCATTTTCAATTTCCGTGCCACTTTCTGTTTTTCCTTCTATATCATTTACTTCTCCCTCTTCTTCTACTTCTTCATCATGAGCTACTTTTGCTACGGCAGCAATGCTATCTGAATCTTTAATATTTATTAAACGAACTCCTTGTGTTGCACGTCCCATAACTCTTAAATCTTCTACAGCCATTCTAATAGTAAGACCTGATTTATTAATAATCATTAAATCATTAGAATCATCTACATTTTTAATAGCTACTAAATTTCCTGTTTTTTCAGAAATATTTAAAGTTTTTACACCTTTACCTCCACGATTAGTAACACGATAATCTTCTAATTTAGAACGTTTACCATATCCTTTTTCAGATACAACAAGAATATTACTTTCCATGTCATTTACAGCAACCATACCAATTACTTCATCATTTTCATGTTGTAAAGTTATTCCTCTTACACCAGAAGCAGTTCTTCCCATTGGACGAGTTTTTGCTTCTTCGAAACGAATAGATTTACCTGATGCTAAAGCTAACATTACTTGACTGTCTCCTGTAGTTAATTTTGCTTCTAGCAATTCATCTCCGTCCTTAATAGTAATAGCATTAATACCATTAGTTCTTGGTCTAGAATATTGTTCTAAAGAAGTCTTTTTAACTTGACCTTTTTTAGTTGCCATAATTACGTAATGGCTATTAATATAGTCTTCGTCTTTTAAGTCTTGTGTTACTAAGAATGCTTTTACTTTATCGTCTTGTTCTATGTTGATTAAGTTTTGCATTGCTCTACCCTTGGTGTTTTTACCACCTTCAGGAATTTCATAGACACGCATCCAAAATACTTTACCTTTTTGAGTAAAGAACATCATATATTGATGGTTTGTACCAACAAATAAATGCTCTAAGAAATCTTCATTTCTTGTTGTAGCTCCTTTTTGCCCTCTACCTCCTCTATTTTGAACTTTATATTCTTCTAGATTTGTACGTTTTAAATACCCTGCATTAGAAATTGTTACCACAACTTTTGTATTAGGTATCATATCTTCTATACGCATATCTCCACCAGCATATTCTATTACAGATCTACGCTCATCACCATACTTATCTTTTATGTGTAATAACTCATCTTTAATAATTTGGTAACGTCTAGGCTCGTTTGCTAAAATGTCTTTTAAATCAGTTATTGTTAACATAATTTCATCGAACTCTGCACGTAATTTATCTTGTTCTAGTCCTGTTAACTGACGCAAACGCATTTCTACAATTGCTTTTGCTTGAATTTCTGTTAATTCAAAACGCTCAATTAAAGCTTCTCTAGCTTCATCTGCATTATTAGAAGCTCTAATAATTTTTATAACTTCATCAATATTATCAGAAGCAATTATTAGTCCTTCTAAAATATGAGCTCTTGCTTCTGCTTTTTTAAGTAAAAATTCTGTTCTACGAACAACAACTTCATGTCTATGCTCTACGAAGTAATGAATTAATTCTTTTAAATTTAATTGCTCTGGTCTTCCTTTTACTAATGCAATATTATTTACACTAAAAGAAGTTTGTAATTGTGTGTATTTAAATAATTTATTTAAAATGATATTAGGTATTGCATCACGTTTTAATACATATACAATACGCATTCCGTTTCTATCAGATTCATCACGAATATTCGCAATTCCTTCTAATTTTTTATCATTTACAAGTTCGGCAGTTTTTTTAATCATTTCCGCCTTATTCACTTGGTAAGGGATTTCCGTAACAATAATGCACTCACGCCCCTTAACCTCTTCAATAACCGCTTTAGCACGCATTACAATACGTCCACGACCTGTATGAAACGCATCTCTTACACCATCGTAACCATAAATAATTCCTCCTGTAGGAAAATCTGGTGCGGTAATATGCTGCATCAATTCATCAATCTCAATATCTCTGTTATCTATATACGCAACAGTACCATTAATAACCTCTGTTAAATTGTGTGGCGCCATATTTGTTGCCATACCTACTGCAATCCCAGAAGCTCCATTTACCAATAAATTAGGGATACGAGTTGGCAATACGGTTGGCTCTTGCAACGTATCATCAAAGTTTAAACGATGATCTACCGTATCTTTTTCAATATCAGCTAACATATCTTCTGATATTTTCTGCATTCTAACCTCAGTATAACGCATTGCTGCAGGACTATCCCCATCTACAGAACCAAAATTCCCTTGGCCATCAACCATCATGTAACGTACACTCCAATCTTGCGCCATACGCACCATAGAATCATATACAGAAGTATCTCCGTGTGGGTGATACTTACCTAAAACTTCCCCAACAATTCTTGCCGACTTTTTATATGAACCTGTTGCTTTAATGCCCAACTCATGCATACCAAATAAAACCCTTCTATGAACTGGCTTTAAACCATCTCTTACATCTGGTAATGCTCTTGAAACAATAACCGACATCGAGTAATCGATGTACGCAGATTTCATCTGTTCTTCAATGTTAATCGGAATTAACTTTTCTCCGTCTGCCATAAATATATTTTGATTAATATTACTTCACTTTTTTAAAACAAGGCAAGATACTATTTTTCCTTGTCTCTACAAAGGTTTTAGCATTTGTAATTAAGTAGAGTTATCAACATTATTTAATAATTTTTAACATTATTTTATTTGCCTGATTTACAAGAGTTTTCTACTTTAGTATCATAGTCAAACTGTCAGTATTTTACCATTGGCACCTTTTTTGTAATTATCTATAAAAAAAAAGGACTAAATTTACAACACATCAATTATAGACAGAAAGAAATATGGACGATAATTTTTCACCAAAGGTCAGAGATGTAATTACTTTCAGTAAAGAAGAGGCGCTACGTTTAGGGCAAGAGTTTATTGGAACAGAACATCTTTTACTCGGATTAATAAGAGAAGGCGAAGGAAAAGCAATAGAAATACTAACAGCATTTAATGTTGATTTAATTTTGTTGCGCAAAAAATTAGAACAACTAAATCCTGCAAATCCTACTTTTTTAGAAAGTACAGGCAAGCCTAGTTTACGATTAACAAGACAAGCAGAAAAAGCTTTAAAAACAACTTTTTTAGAAGCAAAATTATATCAGAGCGAATCTATAGATACAGCACATTTATTACTTTGCATCTTAAGAAACGAAAATGACCCAACCACAAAGTTGATTCATAAATATCATGTGAATTATGAGGAAGCGAAAGCGCTTTACAAACAATTACATGTAGATGATTTAGAAGCAGATTTACCAATAAATCCTATTGCAGAAACTCCTTCTGATGATGAATACGCGTCAGAAAAATCAAATCCTTTTGATCAACCTCAAAAAGGAAAAACCGTAAAAAAATCGAAGACTCCGGTATTAGATAATTTTGGTAGAGATTTAACAGATTTAGCAGAAAAAGGAAAATTAGACCCGGTTGTTGGTAGACAAAAAGAAATTGAAAGAGTTTCTCAAATTTTAAGTCGTAGAAAGAAAAACAATCCAATGTTAATTGGAGAACCAGGTGTTGGTAAATCTGCCATAGCAGAAGGTTTGGCTTTGCGAATTATCGAAAGAAAAGTTTCGAGAATTTTATTTGACAAACGTATTGTTTCTTTAGATTTAGCAAGTTTAGTAGCTGGCACAAAATATCGTGGTCAGTTTGAAGAACGCATGAAAGCCTTAATGAATGAGTTAGAAAAAAATGATGATATCATTCTTTTTATTGATGAAATTCACACCATTGTTGGTGCTGGTGGCGCAACAGGTTCTTTAGATGCTTCTAACATGTTAAAACCCGCTTTAGCAAGAGGAGAAATACAATGTATTGGCGCAACTACGTTGGATGAATTTAGAACAAACATAGAAAAAGATGGTGCTCTAGAACGTCGTTTTCAAAAAGTAATTGTAGATCCAACTTCTGTTGATGAAACGATTCAGATTTTACAAAACATCAAAAACAAATACGAAGAACACCACCATGTAAATTACACAGATAACGCTATTGAAGCTTGTGTAAAATTAACCAATAGATACATGACAGATAGATACCTACCAGACAAAGCTATTGACGCTTTAGATGAAGCAGGTTCTAGAATTCATATTACAAACATTGTGGTTCCGCAACAGGTTTTAGAACTTGAATCTCAATTAGAAATTATTAGAGACCAAAAAACAAAAGCTGTAAACGGACAAAAATACGAGGAAGCTGCTAGGTTGCGTGATGATGAAAAAAACATGGAAGCTGCTTTAAATTCTGCCCAAAACCAATGGGAAGAAGACTCTAAATTAAATAGAGAAATTGTAACTGAAGATAATGTTGCCGAAGTAGTTTCTATGATGACAGGCATTCCTGTAAACAGAGTTGCAGAAGCAGAAACCAGCAGATTACACGAATTACCTGCCTTAATTAAAGGAAAAGTAATTGGACAAGATGACGCTGTTACCAAAGTTGTAAAAGCAATTCAGCGTAACAGAGTTGGGTTAAAAGACCCTAACAAACCAATTGGTTCTTTTATTTTCTTAGGACAAACAGGTGTTGGTAAAACACAATTGGCTAAAGTTTTAGCACGTGAGCTATTCGATTCTGATGATTCTTTAATTAGAATTGACATGAGTGAATACATGGAGAAATTTGCTATCTCTCGTTTAATAGGAGCGCCTCCGGGATATGTTGGCTATGAAGAAGGTGGTCAACTAACAGAAAAAGTTAGAAGAAAACCATATTCTGTTATCCTATTAGATGAAATAGAAAAAGCGCATCCAGATGTATTTAATATGTTGCTACAGATTTTAGATGATGGACATATTACAGATAGTTTAGGGCGTAAAATTGATTTTAGAAACACCATAATTATTATGACTTCTAATATTGGTGCACGACAATTAAAAGACTTTGGCGGCGGAGTTGGTTTTGGTACCTCTGCTAAAACAGCACAAGCAGATGAACATGCTAAATCTGTACTAGAAGGCGCTTTAAAGAAATCTTTTGCCCCGGAGTTTTTAAACAGAATTGATGATGTAATTATATTTAACGCTCTAGAAAGAAACGATATTCATGAAATTATAGATATTGAGCTAGATAAGTTATTACACAGAATCTCTGATTTAGGCTACACATTAAAACTAAGCGAAAAAGCAAAAGATTACATAGCAGACAAAGGTTTTGATAAAAAGTACGGTGCAAGACCACTTAAAAGAGCCATACAGAAATACATTGAAGACGCTTTGGCTGAAGAAATTGTAAACTCTAAACTCTACGAGGGAGACACCATAACAATGGATTTGGATGAGAAAGAAAACAAGCTCACCATTAAAATTGAAAAAGGCGAAAAGAAACCTGAAACAAGAACAGAAACAGAGTCTTAAAAACAGTAAAAATCCCAAACGCAAGTTTGGGATTTTTTTTATACATTAAAAACAAATACTTCTTTAAAAAAGACTAAAAGCCAATTGAACTCTTGCATACTTTAAAGATGGATTCCACAACACAGTAGTTGAAACAGGTAAACTATAATTACCCAACATTACTGTTTTAGAAGCTATAAGCCCCACATTTACTAAATCAAAATTTTCTTGACCATCACCATACAAATGCGTATCACCGTTTAAAGAAAATCCCGCTCCCACAAATCCATCTAAATTAACTTTAGCATCTTTAACCAAAGGATACGAAACCTGAACATACGTAGAATAGCGTTGTTCAAAATCTATATTTTGATCATATTGACCATCTTTACCCCCATACAACAAAACATCTGCTTCTAACGTTAAAGGAAAACTTTCTCCAAAATTATAAGACGTTCTTAAATCTAATAAATGCCCAGAAGTTTCTTTATCATAATCCCAAACATCTGGATTAACAGCTCCCCTTGTGTTATACAAATCCCATAAAGCTAAAGACAATCCATTTTTTGCATATTGTACATAGTAATTTATTTCTTTATAAGAAGTACCATCACTTTCATTAGAGAAAGACATTCCTCCCCAAAAACCAGTTGTAAAGCTACCTGATTTATTCAGTTTAATCGAGGTAAAAACTGCAACCATCGGTTTATCTGTAATAATCAACCCTCTCCAAAGATGATTCGTTTTAATATCTACATTAAAATCTATCGGACTGTCTTTTAACTCTTTATTTTGAGCAATATTTATCTGTGCCGCAAACGCAGCTACAAGTATTAATAATACTTTTTTCATTTTATTTATTTTAAAATTTATCGAATAGTTTTACGCCAAAGCAACATACAATAATGCAGCCAACACACAACCAATAACCGGACCTACAATAGGTATCCACGCATATCCCCAGTCACTACTTCCTTTTACCGGTAAAATTGCATGCATAATTCTTGGTCCTAAATCTCTTGCTGGGTTAATTGCATAACCAGTAGTCCCTCCTAAAGACAAACCAATTGCCCAAACCAAAAACGCTACAGGAATCGCTCCTAAAGACCCCAACCCAATTACCGCACTTGCATCGATATCTCCAACAAGATCAATACTTGGTCCTGCTAAATAAAGTATTACAAAGATTAAAACAAAGGTTCCAATAATTTCACTCATTAAATTTGAAAACGAATTTTTAATTGCTGGCCCCGTACTAAAACAAGCTAATTTTCCACCTTCATCGTCTGTTGTTTTAAAGTGATCTTTGTAAAACACCCACACTAAAAACGCACCTAACATAGCGCCTATCATTTCTCCTGCAAGATACTCTGGCACCAAACCCCAAGAAAGCTTTCCTGCCGTTGCCAAAGCTATGGTTACCGCCGGATTTAAGTGAGCACCACTCGAAGGTCCCGCAACAATAACCCCTACAAATACAGCCAATGCCCAACCTGTAGTTATTACAATCCAACCCGAACTATTTCCTTTTGTTCCGTTTAAAACAACATTAGCAACAACTCCATTACCCAATAGAATCATTAACATTGTCCCTAATATTTCTGCTACTAAAATTGACATATTTTAATTTTTTATTATTAAACAATTGATTAATCCTCTATCCAGTTTTGAGCACATGCCACTGCTTTATGCCAGTAATGCAACATTTTATCAACTTTCTCTTTCTCCATTTTAGGAAAAAACTCTTTATCGACAATCCATTGCGCCTGAATATCATCAACACTATCCCAATAACCTACCGCTAAACCTGCTAAATATGCAGCCCCTAAAGCAGTTGTTTCTAGTGTTTTTGGACGAATAATCTTAAAACCAAATAAATCTGATTGTATTTGTAATAATAAATCACTTGCTGCCGCTCCACCATCAACTCTTAACTCGATACTTTTTTCTCCAGCATCCGCCTCCATCGCCTTAACAATATCATACACCTGAAAGGCAATCCCCTCTAAAGTTGCACGTGCAATATGAGCATCTGTAGTACCACGAGTAACCCCAAGCATTGCCCCACGAGCATATTGATCCCAATAAGGAGCACCTAAGCCAGTTAATGCAGGTACAAAATAAACACCTCCATTATCTTCTGCCATATCTGCTAAATGATTTATACCTGGAGCTGTTCTTACCATTCTTGCTCCATCACGCAACCACTGAATCGCTGCACCACCAACAAAAACACTTCCTTCTAAAGCATAAGTAGTTTTCCCTTTAATCTTCCAACCAACGGTTGTTAATAGGTTGTTTTCTGAATACACCGCTTTCTCACCTGTGTTCATCAATAAAAAACACCCTGTACCATACGTGTTTTTAACCATACCAGGTTTTGTACACATTTGCCCAAATAAAGCCGCTTGCTGATCTCCTGCAATACCAGCAATAGGAATTTTTGTAGAAAATAATGTGGTAGCTGTTTCTCCATAGACCTCGCTACTTTCTTTAACAGAAGGTAAAATAGATTTAGGTATATTAAATAATTCTAATAATTCCTCATCCCACTCTAGGGTATGAATATTAAGTAACATTGTTCTACTAGCATTAGAAACATCAGTAATAAACATTTTCCCTCTTGTTAGCTTCCAAACCAACCATGTATCCACAGTACCAAAACACAGTTTTCCTTCTTCCGCTCTTTCTCTTGCTCCTTCAACATTATCAAGAATCCATTTTAATTTAGTTGCAGAAAAGTATGCGTCTAAAACCAAACCTGTTTTCTTTTTAATCATATCAATATGACCTTCTTCTTTTAGCTGGTCGCAATATTTTGCTGTTCTTCTATCTTGCCAAACAATCGCATTATAAACAGGTTCGCTAGTTTCACGATCCCAAACAATGGTTGTTTCTCTTTGATTTGTAATACCTATTGCCGCAATTCCCTCTCCAGAAATACCCTCTTGCGCAGTAACTTCTGCTGCTACAGAAATTTGTGAAGACCATATTTCATTAGGACAATGCTCTACCCAACCTGGTTTTGGAAATATTTGCTCAAAAGGTTTTTGAGATGTTCTAACAATTTCACCGTTATGATTAAACAGAATTGCTCTAGATGATGTTGTACCCTGATCTAATGCTAAAATTAATTTTTCTTTCATCTTTAGTTAATTGGTTTTAATTAAAATTGTTTTTATTTATAAAATATAATTAGAAGTTACTTCTAGATAAGCTGCCACTTGATCTTTCTCCCAACTTAAATCTTTCCCTAATTCTTTTGCCATTATTTTAGCAACCTTAGGAGCCATTTTTATACTTTCTTTTGCATCCAATAATTGACAACGAGTTCTTCTTGCTAAAAAGTCTTCAACAGTTCTCGCCATCTCATGCTTAACCGCCCACACAACTTGCGCTTCTATTACTTTTGATGACGGACTAATAAAACTCTCTAGATTCTCATCTTTTGCTAGTTTTAACATTTTTTCTTCATCCGAACCATAGAAATAAAAAGGTTTTGTAAAATCTACATTTTCTTTATATCCATGAATCTTTAAGTGTCTTGTTTTTGTAGGAATATGAGACCAACCATGTAATTTTTCTGACTTATTTACTAAGTCTTCACCCATTTTTCTAAAAGTAGTCCACTTACCACCAACCATGGTTAGCATACCCGATTTTGACGTATAAATTTTATGACTTCTAGAAATTTCTTTTGTTTTATCACTATGTCCTTTTGTTGCTGCTAAAGGACGTAAACCAGCAAACACACTTAAAACATCACTTCTTTTAGGGGTTTTTGTTAAATATCTACTTGCTGTACTTAATATAAAATCTACTTCCTCCTGAAGCGCAACTGGCTCTAAAGACTCTTTTTCTATAGGCGTATCTGTTGTACCCACAATAACCTTATCGTGCCATGGCACTAAAAAAAGCACCCTACCATCATCGGTTTTAGGTATTGTTATCGCGTCATCACCTGGTAAAAATGATTTATCTAAAATTAAATGCACCCCTTGACTCGGAGCAATTGTTTTTTCTGCTCCCGGAGCATCCATCTGTAAAATATCATCTGCAAACACACCGGTTGCATTTACAACTTGCTTTCCTTTTATTTCATATTCTTTCCCTTCTTCCTCATCATGCACACGAACACCCGTTACCTTACCATCTGAACCCTTTACCAATCCTGCAACCGAACAATAGTTAACCACTACCGCTCCCATTTCTACACAATTTTGCAAAACATTAATAGCCAAACGACTATCATCAAACTGACCATCATAATAGACAACACCTGCAGATATTTTATCTGGATTGATAAGAGATATACGTTTTAATGTTTTTGCTTTTGATATTCTTTTAGACCTACCCAAACTTAGTTTACCTGCCAACAAGTCATAAAACGTTAAACCAACGGTATACAAAACCTCATCATACAAACCATGCGTAGGTATTATAAATGACTGACTTTTAGTTATATGTGGCGCATTTTTTAACATCAACCCTCTCTCTACAACCGCCTCTCTAACCAAACCAACATCTCCTTGCGCCAAATATCTTACTCCACCATGCATCAACTTTGTAGCTTTACTTGATGTTCCTTTTGTAAAATCTGATTTTTCTAACAACAATACAGAGTACCCTCTTGCCGAAGCTTCTAAAGCAACACCAATACCAGTAGCTCCTCCACCAATTACAATGAAATCATACTCTTTAGTATTGCTACTTAACTTTTTTATCATTTCACTTCTAACCATAATATCTTTTATTAATTAATTGTAAACTTCTGATTGTAAAGATATCATCTTTTTAAAACAAAACGAAACATTTTGAAACATTTTTTTATATTTTTTCGAAACCCAAGGTTTCGTAAGGCTTTAAAAAGAAACAAAATGATAATATAAGCAACAAAAAAGGTAATTAACACTTTCTTTTTATTGTTTTTAACCCCAAAAACGAAACTTTAATATCGAGAAAATGTTTCAAAACGTTCATAATTTTCTTTTATGGGAATTTTATTAACTATATTTGTTACACAAAAAAATTAATAAAATGGGAATTAACATTGCTGAAAGACATAAACTAATTCTAAACAAACTAGAAAAAGAAGGACATGTTACGGTATTAGACTTAAGTAAAGAGTTTAACGTTTCTTCGGTAACCATTAGAAAAGACTTAAAACTTCTTGAAGAATTAAATTTACTATTTAGATCTCACGGTAAAGCCATTCAAATAAACCCTTACACACACGAAAGAACCGTTAACGAGAAGGAAAAACTTCATCAAGAAGAAAAAAATAAAATTGCCACAAAAGCAGCCGAATTAATTGAACCTTTTGACAGTATTATTCTAGCATCAGGAACTACCATTATACAAATGGCTAATCAAATTAAACCTACTCAAGGAATCACGGTTTTAACAGCATCTTTAAATGCAGCTTTAATTGTTTCTGAACTTCCTGACGTAGAAGTTATTCAACTTGGAGGTACTTTAAGAAAAAGTTCATCTTCTATTATTGGACCATTTGGAGAAAAAATGCTATCTGAATTTACATGTTCAAAACTATTTTTAGGTGTAGATGGTATAGATCTAGACTTTGGGCTAACCACCACAAACACCATGGAAGCATCTTTAAACCAAGTAATGATAAAATCTGCTCAAAAAATTATCATTCTAGCAGATTCTTCTAAATTTGGAAAAAAAGGTTTTGGCAGAATTTGCGGACTAGAAGAGGTAGATCAAATAATTACAGACTCTGGAATAGATGATAACTACAAAAATAAATTAACAAAACTAGGCATAGACGTTTTAGTTGTAGATGGACCTATAATTAAAACCGATTAAACAACACACACATATATAAATCTCAAACTTTGTTTGGGATTTTTATTTTAAAACAACCATTTATACTTGTTGATAAAACAATTACCAAAAAAAAATAATAACCAAGACAATACCCCCCCTAAAAACAACTGTTATTCTTATTGATTTTATGAAAGCAAAAAACTAACTTTACTTTTTACTCATTACAAAAAAAGTATTGTAAAGTGCATTTTCATTTTACACAACTAACAATCAAATAAAACAACTACTATGAATATCGCAGTTCTTATAGACGGAGACAACATACCTTCTGCCCACGTAAAAGAAATGATGGAGGAAATTGCTAAATACGGAAATCCTACTATTAAAAGAATTTATGGAGATTGGACGAGTCCGCATTTATCTAAATGGAAAAACCTTTTATTACAAAATGCCATTACTCCCATTCAACAATACGCATACACTACTGGTAAAAACGCTACAGATTCAGCAATGATTATTGATGCCATGGATATTCTGTACTCCGAAAAAGTAAATGGATTTTGTTTGGTTTCTAGTGATAGCGATTTTACAAAATTAGCTACTAGACTAAGAGAAGCCGGAAAACAAGTAATTGGTATTGGAGAAAAAAAGACTCCGAATCCTTTTATTGTTGCTTGTGATAAATTTATTTATATCGAAATCATTAGAAAGCAAACCGAAAAGAAAGAAAATACACCTCAAAAAGATAATGAAAAAGATAGTGTAGATAAAATAACATCTAAAGTAATTAAACTAATCTCTTCTACTATTTCTGATTTATCTGACGAAGATGGTTGGGCATTTTTAGGTGATGTAGGAAGTTTACTTCAAAAAAAGCAACCTAATTTTGACTCTAGAAACTATGGTTTCGATAAATTAACTCCACTTATTAAATCTATCGGTAAGTTTGAATTAGAACAAAGAGAAAACACAAAAAGCCGACATAAATTAATTTTTGTAAAAAATAAATAAAAAGCCCGTATTAAAAACACAAGCTTTTATCAGAAGAAAAAATAAATATCCAGATCATTTATCAAAAGTAAATCTACAGGTTACACTCAAATAATCATTATTTTAAACTATTATTTCGATTCTATTTTAACTATTTTTATTTATAGAGAAGTGATATCTTTGCTTTTAAACTTAAGAATTTAAAAAATGAAAAAAATAAGTCTTGCACTTTTTACCATGCTAGTAATTGCTTCTTGTACAAAAGAACATTCTAAAGAATACATTTCTTTATCAGGAAAACTAGAAAACAATAAAGATTCTATTATTACAATTTCTGGCAGAACAGGTGTTGTTAAAACCATTGCCATTAAAGAAGATGGTTCTTTTAAAGACACTTTAAAAGTTTCAAAAATAGACATCTACACTTTTCAAACAAGTAAAGAAAAAAGAGCTCCAATTTATTTAAAAAATGGATTTGATATTTCTATTAAAGGAGATGCTGATAAATTTATGACAAGCTTTACATATTCTGGAAACGGAGCTTCTAACACAAACTTTATAATGGCTCAGTTAGAAAAAAGTCAAAGTATAGGAAACCCTGCTGATATTTTTGCTTTAGATAAAGATGCTTTTGACACAAAAGTAGGTTTATTAAAAAAAGAATTTGATAGTATTTTAACTTCTTACAATGATTTAGATAGCTCTTTAGTTGACATGGCATCTAAACAAAACACACAAATGTTTGAGTATTTTGAAAAAACGTATGAATCAAACAAGAAGATGGCAAAAGGAAATGCTTCTCCTAAATTTGAAGGTTATAAAGACGCAAAAGGAGGTGAAAAATCTTTAGACTCTTTTAAAGGGAAATACGTGTATATAGATGTTTGGGCAACTTGGTGCGGACCTTGTATTAGAGAAATTCCTTCTTTAAAAAAGATTGAAAAAGAATACCATAATAAAAACATTGAATTTGTAAGTATTTCTACAGACGAATCTAGAAGAAGTGGTGGAACTTGGGAAGCTGCAGAAAAAAAATGGAGAGATTTTGTAAAAGAAAATGAATTAAAAGGAGTACAACTTTGGGCAGGACAAGATTTTAGTTTTCAACAAGCATATCAAATTTCTGGTATTCCAAGATTTATTTTAATTGATCCACAAGGAAACATTGTAGATGCAAATGCACCAAGACCTTCTGACCCTAGATTAAAAGCTCTATTAGAATCTTTGGATATTTAATATTACACACAAGCATAAAAAAAAAGCGAAATCTAAATTTAGATTTCGCTTTTTTTTATGCTTTACTTCTTTTTATTATTCTTTATAAACACCCATTGCTGCATATTTATCCATTCTTTGCATAACTAAATCTGTATCATTTAAATCTTTTAATTCTTCAAAAGCAGAAAGAATTTGCTCTTCAACAGCTTTAAAAGCTCCTGCTCTATCCGTATGTGCACCACCAATTGGCTCTTCAATAATTCCGTCAATTAATTTTAACTTCTTCATATCAGTACCCGTTAATTTTAATGCAGCAGCAGCTTGTTCTTTATACTCCCAACTTCTCCACAAAATAGAAGAACAAGATTCTGGAGAAATAACCGTATACCAAGTATTTTCCATCATATACACTCTATCACCAACACCAATACCAACAGCTCCACCAGACGCTCCTTCACCAATAACAATAGTTATAATTGGCGTTTTTAAACGTGTCATTTCTAATATATTTCTAGCAATAGCCTCACCCTGCCCACGTTCTTCTGCCTCTAAACCAGGATAAGCACCTGGAGTATCTAATAAGGTAACCACAGGGATACCAAATTTCTCTGCCATTTTCATTAAACGTAACGCTTTTCTATATCCTTCAGGATTTGCCATCCCAAAATTTCTGTACTGACGTGTTTTTGTATTATACCCTTTTTGTTGACCAATAAACATAAAAGATTGATCGCCAATTTTACCAAGCCCACCAATCATAGCTTTGTCGTCTTTTACATTTCTGTCTCCGTGAAGCTCCATAAAAGTATCTCCACAAATGGCTTTAATATAATCTAAAGTATAAGGTCTATTAGGGTGTCTAGATAACTGAACTCTTTGCCAAGGCGTTAAGTTTTTATATATATCTTTCTTAGCTTTTTCTAGTTTTTTGTCGATTTTTTTACAAGTAGCACTTACATCCACATCACTTTCTTTACCAATTAATTGGCACTTATCTAGTTGATCTAAAAGCTCTTTAATCGGCATTTCAAAATCTAAATACTCCATATTGTAATTATTTGATTTTAGTTGTTTGAATAGACAAACATACTATAAAATTCGTTGTTTTTTAAAAAAAGAAGCTACTTTTTTCTAACAGCTTTCTCTTTCAGTTTATTTCTGATGACCGTTTTATTTTTTATAATTCCGTTTAACAAAACGACAAACAATACTATAAATGCCCCAAAATAAAATTCAGGATTCATTTTTTCTTTATCACCAAAAATAAAAAGCGCCAAAATAATTGCATAAATAGGCTCTAAATTAACGGTTAACATTACTGTATAAGGTGATATATATTTCATTACTTGAACTGACGCTATAAAAGCATACGCTGTACAAATACTACTTAAAAGCAAAAGATACATCCAATCTGATGTTGATATATTAAAAAAGGCAACCGAAAAACTGTTTGTAACCAATAAATAAATAGTAATGCAAAGCACTCCAAAAAACAATTGATACAAAGAAATAATTTCTGCCGTATATTTTTTAATAAAAAGACCATTAAGAACTGCAAACAAGGCACTTAAAAACGAAGAAATTAGCGCATAAAAAATACCTAACTGGTACTGACTTTCAAAGTTAAAAATAATGTAAAGTCCAAAAATAACCACCAAACCTAGTACTATTTCTAAAGACTTAATTCTTCTTCTAAAAAAAACAGGTTCTATTAAAGCTCCAAAAAAAGCACCAGTGCTCATAGTTACCAGGGCTACAGAAACATTAGAAACCTTTATCGCTTTAAAGAAAAAGACCCAATGCAACGCAATAACAACACCTGTTACAAAAAACTTAACAAGTCCTTTTTTATCAACTTTAAATGATTTCTTTCTAAAGATAAAATACAGTACAATAAAAATAACTGCCAAGGACATTCTATACCAAACTAACGGTATAGCATCTAAGTTAATTAACGCTCCTAAAATTGCTGTGAACCCCCAAATAAAAACAATAAGATGTAACAGTAAATAATTTTTTAATTTACTTTCTTGCATTTAAATAGAGATAAATGGCTAAACAACCAAAAACAATATTAGGTAACCAAACATAAAGCAATGAGTTTACCCCAGCTACAGCACCTAAAACCTCAGCTATTTTCATTAAAAAAACATACAAAAACATAATACCAATACCTAGTGCCAAATTAACACCTGTACCACCTCTTCGTTTTCTAAAAGCCAATGCTACTGCTATTATTGTTAAAATATAAGAAGCAACAGGCAAGCTTGTTCTTTTATGAAACTCCACTAAATAGGCATTTAAATTTTTAACACCTCTTTTTTTAGAAACACCAATAAATTTTAACAACTCATTAGAAGGCATTTCTTGCGCTAAAGCAGATTTATAAATTAAATCTTTAGGTGTAAAGTTAAAAACGGTATCTATTTTAACACCTGAAAAAATACTATCTCTGTCTTTAAAAATCTTACGTAGTTTCCAGTTAGACAAAGTAAAAGCAGAGTCTTTATCACTGTACTTTATTCTATTTGCAACCAATTTAGATTTTAATTCTATACCATCATAAACTTCTGAGGTAAAATCATACCCCGAATTAGATTCTGTATCAAAACTTCGTATAAAAATGTACGTACTGTCAGTTAGCTGTAAACTAAACTCTTTTACGTATTTTAACTCGTGTTTTTGCCTACTATTTTGAATGTACTCTTTTTCGAATTTCTTTCTTTCCTTACTACTATTAGGTACCACAAAATGATTCATTGCTAAAGAAACAATGGTAATTAAAGTAGCTCCAATAAAATAAGGATATAAAAAACGAGTAAAAGAAACCTTTGCATTTGTAATGGCAATAATTTCTGTATTGTTTGATAATTTAGACGTAAATAAAATTACAGCAATAAATAATGCCAAAGGCATAAAAGTATTTGCATAATAGATAATGAAATTTTTGTAATACTCATCTACAATTTGGTAAAACCCTAAATCTGTATGTTCTAAAAAATTATCAATCTTTTCTGATATATCTATAGCAATAGCAATAGGAATCAAGATTAATAAGGTAAACACAAAAGTTACCAAAAATCGTTTTAATATGTACCAATCTATAATTCTCACTTATCGTTGTGTAATTGTTTATTTGTTTAATGGCGTAACCTGTTTACTGCTACTGAAAAACGGCTTACTTTTATAGCCTTTTATCCATTTGTTTTACCATCATATCTTTCCACTCTCTAAAATCTCCGGCTAAAATATGTTTTCTTGCTTCACGAGTTAACCAAACATAAAAACCTAAATTATGAATAGAGGCTATTTGTTTCCCTAACATTTCTTTTGCAGCAAAAAGATGGCGTAAATAGGCTTTTGAATACATGGTATCTACCCAAGTAATCCCCATATCATCTATTGGAGAAAAATCTTCTGCCCACTTTTTATTTTTGATGTTGATAGAACCATGTGCCGTAAACAACATTCCGTTTCTTGCATTTCTAGTTGGCATAACACAATCGAACATATCGATACCCAAAGCAATGTTTTCTAAAATATTAATTGGCGTACCAACTCCCATTAAATAACGTGGTTTATCTTCTGGTAAAATTTCTGTTACCACTTCTGTCATTGCATACATTTCTTCTGCAGGTTCACCTACAGAGAGACCTCCAATTGCATTTGCTTGTTGCCCTGAATTTGCAATATATTCTGCAGATTGTCTACGCAAATCTTTATATGTACTTCCCTGTACTATAGGCATAAAGGTTTGTTCATAGCCATATTTATAAGGTACTTTATCTAAATGACTGATACATCTATCTAACCATCTATGTGTCATGTGCATCGATCTTTTTGCGTAATTATAATCGCAAGGATATGGTGTACACTCATCAAACGCCATAATTATATCAGCTCCAATGGTACGCTGTGTTTCCATTACGTTTTCTGGTGTAAAAAAATGCATAGAACCATCTATATGACTCTTAAACTTTACCCCTTCTTCGTTAATTTTTCTTCTTCCAGAAAGTGAATATACTTGGTAACCTCCAGAGTCTGTTAAGATATTACGGTCCCAGTTCATAAACTTATGCAAACCACCAGCTTTTTCTAAAATATCCATTCCTGGACGTAAGTATAAGTGATAGGTGTTTCCTAAAATAATATCAGGATTTATTTCGTTTTTAAGTTCTGTTTGATGGACTCCTTTTACGGTTCCAACAGTACCCACGGGCATAAATATTGGCGTTTCAATTTCTCCATGATCAGTAGTTATTACTCCTGCTCTTGCCTTACTCTTTGGGTCGGTTATTTTTAAGTCGAATTTCAATCGTATAAATTTTGATGATTCTTGTAATTAAAATTAATCACAAAATTAAGAACGTGTATCATTACTTTGTTCTCTAGTTTATTTATTTAAATGCAAATAAACTTTATTTTCATTGCTGGCAAAGATACTATTATTTAAGAATTGATAAATAAAATGAAGTGTTATAAAAAACGAAAAGTTACAGCCCTACTTTTGTTGGCAAAAATGCGCGTTAAGGATTGCAACGAAAATCCTTTTTTATTTTTTTTAAATAAAAAAGATTGCAGCCTTTCTACTTCGCTCAAGATAAAATCCAAGCCTGACCTGAAAGGGAACGCCCAAAAACTACCAGCGTTTCTTTTTAGCTGAAAAACCGCCACTATTTCTTTTACTTTTTGGTGATGATTTTCTAAAAGAGGCACTTTTTTTATTAAAATCGTTTTTGGTTGGCGCTTCTCTTTTTTTAGAAGTTTGTTTTTTTGGTTTTTCTTTAACAACAGATGCTTCTTCTGTTTTAGAAGAGGTAGAAATCATTTTATTAATTTCGCTCATTTCTTGTTCTGTTAATTCTCGCCAATCTCCTGCTTGCAAATACCCAAGCTCTACATTCATAATTCTTGTACGTTTTAACTTGGTTACTTCATAACCTAAATACTCGCACATTCTACGAATTTGACGATTTAAACCTTGTGTTAAAATGATTTTAAAAATTTTACCACTTATTTTTTCTACCAAACATTTTTTGGTCATGGTACCTAAAATAGGAATTCCATTCCCCATTTTTTGAATAAATTCATCTGTAATTGGCTTATCTACAGAAACAAAATATTCTTTCTCGTGATTGTTACCTGCTCGTAAAATTTTATTTACAATATCGCCATCGTTTGTAAGAAATATTAATCCTTCAGATGGTTTATCTAAACGCCCTATTGGAAACAATCTTTCTGGATAATTTACATGCTTTACAATATTATTTGGTTCTCTATCATCCGTAGTAGAAACAATACCAACTGGCTTGTTTAAAGCGATGTATAAAATTTCGTCTTTCGGTTTTACAAGTCGTCCATCAAATTTTACAACGTCTTTTTCTCCTACTCGGTTTCCTAACTGAGTGGGTTTACCGTTAATTGTAATTCTGCCTTCTTTTATATATTTTTCTGCTTCTCTACGAGAGCAAATACCAGAAGAACTTATATATTTATTAAGGTTTGTAGATTTTTTATTTGTATTGTCCAAAGAAAATAATTTTATGCAAAAGTAAGTATAAGATTATAATTTTATGGGTCTAAAATTGTTATTCTTATCTAATCTATCTTTCTTTGATCAAACCATTTACCCACAAAATTTAGGTTTAAAGTAATTTTATGAAAATTCTCTTTAATTAATTTGTTTGACAAAGTACCTTCTCTACCATACGAATAAGAGATATTAAAATAATCATTGCTATATTTTTTCATAGGCAAACCTACACCGAAAGACACAAAATAACTATCTATTTGTTGATTGGATATTTTTAAAAAACCTGTGTTATAGTTTACACCTGCTCTATACTTTATATTAGACCAATAACTGTATTTTTCTTTGGCTGATACAAATTGTACACCAAAGGCATAAATAGATTGGTTTGCATAACTCTCGTTATTTTGCTGCTGATTGGTATCGCTCCAAAGTAATTTGCGATAATCTAAACTAGTGGTAATTTTTTTATTGATGACCGATGTAATTCCCACTCCGTAAGTAAGCGGAAGTTCAAAATTATCTAAATCATTTTCAACTTCACTTTCTATAGCTATTGATGTTCCGCTAGAAGTTGTTTTATAAGAACTTCTTGTTTGTGTTCCGCTTAATGATGTCGGTAACTCTAAAGTACCACCAAGCGTTGTTTCTACACCACTAAATGTTGGTAACTTGTACTGCAAACCGGTTTTTAGTTTTACACCTCCGTAATAATTTTGATCGTTAATAGAAACTAAAGAGCCTGCATAAGCCAAACTTTCTTGATTGATAGATCCAAAAAGAAAAGAAACATCTACACCAAAAGATAGGTTTTTAACCACCTTAAAACCGGTAGATAAATAAAATTTATTTAAACCTCCTTCTCCTGTTACCCTTGTAATATAAACATCTGTAGACCCTTCGATGGAATTTTCAACATCTATATTATAACCTGTTTTTGTAAAAGGAAGCAGCCCAATACCCACACCCCAATCTTTTTTTATAGGAAATGCAATGGCAATGTGTGAGATATTTCCGTTTGTAGAAGATTCACTAACACTACTAGTTTTTAAAGTAGAATACGTACCGTTTAAACCAAACTCATACAAGAACGATTTTGGTAAAATACCACTTAAACTCGCTGGGTTAAACAAATTTATTTCAAAAGGATTTGCTTGTGCAATTCCTGTATTACCTAACCCAGTTAAACCTCCGGTTGCTGTTTTGTTTTCTACCCCTAAACCAAACAAAGAATAAGGTGTATTTGTATTTACTTGTCCCAATAAAATATTTACGGATCCAATTAACACTATTAATAGTAGGCTCTTTTTCATCTTAATAGTTTAAAAATTTTACTGATAATTTTACCTCGTTATTTGTACTTGGATCATTTTCTATGACCAACTTATGCACTTCTTTTGCGTAATCTTCATACTGAATCATTAAGGCATAATTTAAATCTTCTTCTGTATAAAGAATATTTTCTACAAAGCCACTTAAATCTACCGTGTAGTAGGTGTTTTTATCAAACTCATCATTATCATTAATTAATATGGCAGAAGCAAGGTTGCCATCTATATCTGTTAGTTGTTCTATCATTCTATTTTTATGATCTACCACAAAAACCGATAACGATTCTGGCAAAGGGTTATCTTCATTATAACTCCCTAACAAAGGATTAAATGTTAAGGTTGCACTTAAGGCTGTGGCATTTTCATACAATTCAGAGAGTCTTTTTATAGAAGGAATTTCTATTCTTGGGGAAACACCAATACCTCCTTGTGCAAATAATAAATTATTGGTATTTGCACTTAATTTAATTTCTTCTCCATCCTCAAAATCTCCCACAGTACTATTAGAGAAGTTTCCCTCAATTTCATTAAACTGTTTTGCGGCACTAGAAATGGTAAAGTCTATATAATAGCTATTATCTTCACTATCATCATCTTTTACAGAATAATACAATCGCATACCAGAATTACCTTCTAAACCTGCTGTTATTTGTGCATTAAACCCTAAAACATGGCTATTAACTGTTGTATCTGGTGTAATTACTATTCCTTTAAAATATTGTAAAAAATCATCTGTTGTATTAATGTCATTATCTACAATCTTATCAAAAATTTCTTCTCCTAGAACATCATCCATTTTAATAAATAATGAATCTGTAGTTCTATTAGGCCTTGGTGTAAATGAAATTTGTCCTAAAATATCGGCATCATATTTTAAGGAAGAAGTATTGTAAAAACTACTATTATCTTCTGTTTCTACCGTTTCTGTAATTCTGTGTAGTGTATAGGTTTGTATTTTAGTTGTATCACCATAATAGTAATTATCATAATTTAAAATAAACCCAATAGAATCATACTCTGCATTAGTACCAATAGAAAGATTAGTAGTTATTAATTGTAAATATGATTTTGCAGACAAACTACCTAAGTTTTCATCAACCACATTCCCTACTAAAATTCTATTTGTGTTAGCAGTAACAATAGAATCTCGTTTAAAAGTACCTGCCTTTACCGTAAAGGTATCTATAACCCTAACCTGAATATTGTTTTCTATAAAATCACTACCAACTTCATAAACAGTAGAATCATCTGTTGCACAGGATATCAGAAAAACAAAACTTAAAACACCAATAATTAAATACCTCATTTTACTTTTTTAGCAAAAGTATTAGGGTCGTTTTCATCAAAAATCACAAAATATATAAACGCTATTTTTTTATAGACTTATCACTAAAAAACACCTCTAAACCCAATTATTAACACCTTTTAAGAAAATTAACATTTGGTTTACATGGTTATCTGTAAAATACCCCTGTTTGTCTATTTTGTACTTTTTTAAACTAAATAGCTTTTACGTTTGCCAAATAATTATGCAAATGAATAAATTAAATCTAATGAGAAAAACAAATTTAATGCAAAAGAGTAGTATGCTCTTTTTATCAACGTTGCTAATGTCTTTATTTTTTATAGGATGTAGTAGTGATGATGAAGACGACGATGAATATGGAAACTGGGTAGAAAGTTCTACTTTCGATGGAAACTCTAGAGCAAACTCTGTAAGCTTTACCATTGGCACAAAAGGATATTTAGTTACCGGTCATGATGGTGATGATTATTTAGCAGATACTTGGGAATATAATTCTGACAATGATTATTGGGTAAAAAAAGCTAGTTTTCCGGGAGTTGCAAGAAGTGCTGCTGTTGGTTTTTCTATAAACGGAAAAGGATATTTAGGTACAGGTTATGACGGAGAAAATAGGTTAAATGATTTTTGGGAATATGATCCATCATCAGATACTTGGACACAAAAAGCAGATTTTGCAGGAACCGCAAGATATGGAGCAATCGCTTTTACTATTGGTAACGATGGTTATATTGGTACTGGTTACGATGGCAGCGAACAAAAAGATTTTTGGAAATACAATGTAGCTGCAAATACTTGGGAACAATCTGTTGGTTTTGGTGGAGAAAAGCGTCAAAACGCATCTGTTTTTACCATTAATAATGTAGCTTATATTGGTTTAGGAATTCATAATGGTGCCTACGAAAAAGATTTTTATGCTTTTAATGGTACTACCTGGACAAGGTTAACAGACCTAGATGATGATGAAGACGACGATGATGATTATGAAATTCTATTAAGCAGTGGAACCGCTTTTTCTTTAAATGGAAAAGGATATGTAACTACCGGTATTTCTGGCTCTATTACCACAGAAAGTTGGGAATATGACCCAAGCACAGATACTTGGGAAGAGTTACCAGTATTTGAAGGAACTGCAAGACAAGATGCTTCTAGCTTTACTTTCGATTCGAAAGCTTTTGTTTTAATGGGTAGAAGTGGTAGTTATTATTTTGATGATGTTTGGGAATTTAGACCAGATGAATTAGAAAATGAAGACGATTAAGTTTTAGTAAACTTATTTTTCTAAATACATAGAAGATTAAAAATGAAGGCACTAATTTAAAACTCCTTCATTTTTAATCTTTTTTTTGTGATAAAAACAACAATTCTTTGGGAGACTTTTAAGAAACCTCCTTCATAGTTTTGCAATTATTAAATAACGCATAGTTTGAATACAACATTAAAAAAACTGAATACAAAAATTCTTATTCATAGCCTTATTTGGCTTTTATTCTTATCAATTACTGCTATTCAATCGTATGCACGCTTTAGCACTATACCTAATGAATTTTAAATTTTATTTTTATTGCTGCTTTTTATCTAAATTATTTGGTGTTGATTCCTAATTTTTTATTGAATAAAAAAATTGTTCTATACATTGTAATTTCTTTAGCAATTATATTTTCTGTAATTTACGGAATAGAATATTTTTTAAAAATTTCTTTAAAACCACCTTTCCACAATAATAACTTCATCCGTAATTTCCCAAGACACCGTCAAAACAACATCAATTTAAGACCCCCTATTTTACTGCTCTTATTTTTTGCTTTAAGCACTTGCATCAAACTTGTAGCCGAATGGTATAAATCAGAAAAAGAAAGAACTTTAATTGCTTCTCAAAAAGTAAATTCTGAATTATCTTTTTTAAAAGCACAATTAAACCCACATTTTCTATTTAACTCTTTAAACAGTATTTATTCTTTAGCTAATAAAAAATCTGACGATACAACTGTAGCCATTGTTACACTTTCTGAACTCATGCGGTATATGATTTATGAAGCTAATGAAGAGTTAATTTCTTTAGAAAAAGAAATAGATTACATAAAAAACTACATCTCTTTACAATTGCTACGTTTAAAAGATTCTAGTGGTGTAAAAATAAATATTCACGGAGATTTAAATTACAAAATAGAACCTTTACTCCTTATTTCTTTTATAGAAAATGCCTTTAAATACGGAACCGATTATAAAGGAAAAACAGATATTTCTATTAAAATTTCTACCATTAACGATCAATTACAACTAGAGGTTTACAACCTTTCTTCTTTGCAAAATGCCATCAATAAAGATTCTGGTATTGGGCTAGAAAATATACAAAACAGATTAAACTTATTATACCCCAAAGCACATACTTTAAAGATTACAAAGACTAAAAAATCATTTGAAGTTCTCTTAAAAATCAACTTAAAAAAATAAATTATGAAGTGTATAATTATTGATGACGAACCTTTAGCACTAGAACTATTAGAAGATTTTATTTCTAAAATTCCGTTTTTAGAATTAGTCGCATCTTGCTCTAACGGATTTGAGGCCACTAGTTTTTTACAAGAGCAAAAAATAGATTTAATTTTTACAGACATAGAAATGCCTAATTTCTCTGGAATCGATTTTATAAAATCTTTAGAAACAAAACCGATGTTTATTTTTACCACTGCATACTCCCATTATGCTGTAGAAGGTTTTAATTTAAACGCCATCGATTACCTTGTAAAACCCATTCCCTTTCATCGATTTTTAAAAGCAGCAACCAGAGCTCAAAATTTATTAAAATCAAAAAACGAAGAAGAAATACCTGTTGCAAAACAAGAAACGAATCCTGAATTTATTTTTGTAAAATCTGAATACGAAAACCTAAAAATAAATTTGTGCGATATTAAATATATTGAATCTTTAAAGGATTATATTAAAATTCATACGCATAAAGAAAAACCTATTTTAACACTTAGCAGCCTTAAAAGCTTTGAAGAAAAATTAGGCAAAACAAACTTTATACGTGTACATAAATCCTTTATTGTTTCTTTAAAACACATTTATTCTGTGCAAAGAAATAGAATTATTATTGATGATAATTGGATACCGATTGGCTTAAATTACCGTGAAGAATTTATCAAAAAAATTGATCATTAATTTACAATTCTATTGTTCTAAAGGTTAGGTTAATTCTTGGTGAATTTACTTTTTTTGTAGGTGGCAATCGATGAAGCCAATGGGTTTGAGTACCTTCTCGCATCACTAATAAACTTCCTTTTTCTAACACAATATCTATTCTTTGCTTGTTCTTTTTATGCTTAAAAGAAAACTTACGGTCGGCTCCTAAAGATAACGACGCAATAGCACCATTTTCTCGTAGCATTTTTTCTCCATCAGAATGATACGCCATTCCTTCTGCTCCTGTAGGATATAAATTTAACAAACAAGAATTATAGGTTGCTCCACTTTCTCGTTCTACAATTTCTTTTAGCGCCAACAATTCTTCAGTAAAAATATTTGCCCTTTTTGTTATTTTAGAATAGGTATAAGAATATTCAGATTCTCCATACCAAGCGACCATTCTTTTGGTGATGATTTTTTTACCAAAAATAATTGCTTCATCATTTTTAAATTGAATGGTTTCCATCAATTTTTGATAATAAAATTCACATTGTTTTTTATCTAAAACAAGTCCGTGATAATTGGTAACCCCATCAAAAGGTAAAATATTTTTGATGCTTTCTGTCGAGAATAAATCCATAAAATAAAAATACTAATTAAACTTGAAATGATTACTTTTAAACCATTAAATAAGATTCTATGCACAATAACTTAATCATATTAGCAGGTGGCGCTTCATCAAGAATGAAAAAACCTGCGACTTCTAAAAACCTAAATTCAAACGAAACTGAACAAGCCAACAACAGAAGTAAGAGTTTAATTAGTTTAGATAATTCGGGTAGACCTGTGTTAGATTACCTTTTATTCAATGCTAAAAAAGCGGGTTATAAAAACATCTATATTGTAATCAATGAAAAAGGTGGTTTGTTTAAAGAGTTTTACGGAAGTAAAGATAAAAACAACCCTTTTAATGGCTTAAATATTTCTTTTCCTGTACAATATATTCCTGCAAATAGAGAAAAACCTTTTGGCACTGCAGATGCACTTTTACAAGCAGTAGAGCAGTTTCCCGAATTAAACAATCAATTTTACACGGTTTGTAATAGTGATAATTTATACTCTACAAAAGCACTACATTTACTTAAAGAAACAGACTATAAAAATGCATTTATTTCATATAATAGAGACACTTTAGAGTTTCCTTTAGAGCGAATTTCTAAGTTTGCTCTCACCAAATTAAATGAACGTAACGAGTTGGTCCATATTCTTGAAAAACCATCAGAATTAGATGTTCCTAATTTTTACGATAGAGAACAAAAGTTAAGAGTCAGCATGAATATTTTTAAGTTTGAGGGCAAAGAATTTTATCCTTTTTTAAAGAATTGCCCTGTGCATCCTACAAGAAATGAAAAAGAAATGCAAACTGCGTTGTTAAATTATATTACAGAAACCGATAATAAAGTTGTCGGAATTCCGCTTTCAGAACATGTTCCAGATTTGTCTTCTAAAGACGATATTGCCATTGTAAAGGCATATCTAAAAAAGAATTATACTACTTTAGATTGGAATGCTTAATAATAAAAACCTTGCATTCTTAAAACTTAAAATTGCATTTTAAAACTTAAAAAAATACGGATACTTTGTTTAAAAGTATCCGTATTTTTACAGCATGGAATTTAAATTGGTATCAGAGTTTTCTCCTACGGGAGATCAACCGCAAGCAATAAAAGAACTTACTAAAAACATTAAAGGTGGTGAAAAATATCAAACACTTTTAGGGGTAACAGGTTCTGGTAAAACTTTTACCGTTGCCAATGTGGTAAAACAAGTAGACAAACCCACCTTAGTTTTGGCACACAACAAAACTTTGGCAGCTCAATTGTATTCTGAATTTAAACAATTTTTCCCTGAAAACGCTGTAGAGTATTTTGTGTCTTACTACGATTATTATCAACCTGAAGCCTACATTCCGGTAACGGGAACTTTTATAGAAAAAGATTTATCTATTAATGATGATATCGAACGTTTGCGTTTAAGCACCACTTCTTCCCTACTTTCTGGTAGACGAGATGTGTTGGTGGTGGCTTCCGTTTCTTGTTTGTATGGTATTGGAAATCCCGTAGAATTTAAGAAAAACGTAATTCCTATTCATGTTGATCAACAAATTGCACGAACAAAATTTTTACATCAATTAGTACAAAGTTTATATTCTAGAACAGAACACGAAATAAAAAGTGGAACCTTTAAAGTAAAAGGTGATGTGGTTACCATTTATCCGTCTTACGGAGATAATGGCTATAGAGTCCATTTTTTTGGTGATGAAATTGAAGAAATAGAATCGTTCGATTTAGAAAACAATACAGTTTTAGAAAGCTTTAGTGAACTGACTATTTATCCTGCAAACTTATTTGTAACATCACCAGACATTTTACAAAATGCCATTCATCAAATTCAAGAAGATATGATGAAACAGGTAGAATATTTTAAAGAAATAGGAAAACATCTAGAAGCAAAACGTTTAAAGGAGCGAACTGAGTTTGATTTAGAAATGATTCGTGAATTGGGGTATTGTTCTGGTATAGAAAACTATTCTCGTTATTTAGACGGACGAGAACCTGGTACAAGACCTTTCTGCTTGTTAGATTATTTTCCGGATGATTATTTAATGGTGATTGATGAAAGTCACGTGACCATTCCGCAAACACACGCCATGTATGGTGGCGATAGAAGTAGAAAAGAAAATTTGGTAGAATATGGTTTTCGATTACCAGCTGCAATGGACAATCGCCCTTTAAAGTTTGAAGAATTTGAAGGGGTACAAAACCAAGTAATTTATGTTTCTGCAACACCTGCAGATTATGAATTAGAAAAAACAGAAGGTATATTTGTAGAGCAAATAATTAGACCTACAGGTTTATTAGATCCTGTGATAGAAATTCGCCCAAGTTTAAACCAAATTGATGATTTAATTGAAGAAATTCAGGTTCGTGTAGAAAAAGACGAACGTACTTTGGTGACTACTTTAACCAAAAGAATGGCAGAAGAATTGACTAAATACTTAACAAGAGTAGCTATTCGTTGTCGTTATATTCATTCTGATGTAGATACTTTAGAGCGTGTAGAAATTATGCAAGATTTGCGTAAAGGTATTTTTGATGTTTTAATTGGAGTTAATCTTTTGCGTGAAGGGTTAGATTTACCAGAAGTTTCTTTAGTAGCCATTTTAGATGCCGATAAAGAAGGTTTTTTAAGAAGTCATAGATCTATAACACAAACCGTTGGTAGAGCCGCAAGAAACGTAAATGGTTTGGCAATATTATATGCTGATAAAATAACCAACAGTATGCAAAAAACCATTGACGAAACAGAAAGAAGACGTGAAAAGCAAATTGCCTACAACACCAAACACAGCATTACTCCGACTCAAATTAACAAAAAAATTGACGATACTTTGTCTAAATCTGCCGTTTCTAGTTATCATTACGACAACGCAAAACAAGTTGCTGCAGAACAAGATTTACAGTATTTACCAAAAGAGGAAATAGAAAAACGTATTAGAGATAAACGCAAACAGATGGAAGCGGCCGCAAAAGGTTTAGATTTTATTGTTGCCGCTAAACTACGTGATGAAATTGCTGTTTTGAGGGAGAAATTATAATTCTATTTAGTTTGCTTTTTATTTAATAAAAATATAAATTCGCTGTCCTTAAAATTAAGTATCCTTATTAAAGGTTTATGATGATAAGGTATTTTAAACCAGACTCAAAGAGAGTATTATTAATAAATATTTAAATTAAAAAAAAATGATTAAAAATTCAATGAAAATGATGACAGTAGTATTTGCTTCATCAATGTTATTAACTTCTTGCTACTCATATACTAGTGTTGTTGGAGAAGGTGCTAAAGGAAATTCTCAAACAACTCAATGGAATCATTATGTTGTTTATGGATTAGCTCCAGTTGGAGTTTCTGATTCTAAGCAAATGGCAGGTGGTGCAAAAGATTATACAGTACACACTAGACAATCATTTGTTAACGGATTAGTATCTGCTTTAACATTTGGAATATATACTCCATCAACTACTACAGTAACTAAATAGTTAATGAATTTAAGAAGAAAGGTAATTTATAATTACCTTTCTTTTGAATAAAAGAAAAATGAAAAAAGTAATATTTTACGTTTCAATAATAATTTCTATAATAATATTAGTTAACATCATACAAATATTAACTACAGATTTAGAACGATTAACAGAATATGGTTATGGATATTTAGCTGGAAAAATAATTCTTTTTGGAATATTTTTGACACTTACCCTTTTTACTAAAAAGTATGTTCTGAAAAATAAAAAAACAGTATAAAATCACTTTTATACTGCCAAATTCCAACTAAATAGAATCCCCACAATTTCTTAAGATATTTATAGGAAAAGTTTTATTCTTAAAGAAACTCACTTTACCCCCCTTCAATACTTTGTTCAAACAACAAACCACCTTTATACATTCCTTTTAAAACAGGCCGAATGTCTATTCCTAATTGCGTTAAACTATACTCTACTCTTGGTGGTACTTCCGGAAAAACCGTTCTAATAATTAAACCATCGTTTTCTAACTCTTTTAGCTGCTTAGACATCATACGCTCACTTATATCCGGCATTAACTTAACCAACTCACCATATCTTTTAGTACCTTGAAAAAGGTGCAAAATAATAGTGCCTTTTCTTTTTCCCTTAATGGTATTTATAAAAGTATCTATAGGACAATAACTTTTTTTCATTTTTTTTTTAGGCTTGTAAGTATTATAAACAGACAAAACAGCACAAAATGTTCGTTAGGATACAATTTGTAAGCTCTTGTGTATCAAAATATTTTAATCGAACTTTGATGTAAAAATAAGGAAAAACAGATAAAATAACAATATGGATAATCAATCAAATTACAATGCTTTTAGAGTAGAAGAAAAAGATGGAAGCTATATTTCTTCTGTTAAAAAAATACCTTTTACAACATTAAAAAAAGGCGAAATATTAATAAAAGTACACTATAGCTCCCTAAACTATAAAGACGCCTTGTCTAGTAGAGGAAATAAAGGTGTAACCAGAAATTACCCACATACACCAGGCATTGATGCTGCAGGAACCATTGTTTCTTCTGAATCTGAAAAATTTAAAACTTCTGACGATGTTATTGTCACTAGTTACGATTTAGGAATGAATACAGACGGAGGTTTTGCAGAATATGTTAAAGTACCAGAAGATTGGGTTGTAAAGTTACCCAAAAATCTTTCTATGAAAGAAGCTATGACAATTGGTACAGCAGGCTTAACCGCTGGTATGTCGGTTTTAAGATTAAGTGAAATGGTAAAACCAGAAGACGGCACTATCGTAGTTTCTGGAGCTACAGGTGGCGTTGGATCTACAAGTATTGCCATCTTAAAAAAGTTAGGCTATAAAATAGCTGCAATTACAGGGAAAGAAACTGAAATTGATTTTTTACAAAAACTTGGAGCAGATGAAATTATCCTACGAAAAGATTTTGAAGAAATGGCAAAAAAACCGCTTTTAAAACCTCTTTTTGCAGGAGGAATTGACACTGTAGGTGGTGTAATTTTAGAAAACATTATAAAAGCGACACATCCAATGGGAGTTGTAACTTGTTGTGGAAATGTAGCTTCTCCAAAACTTGAGTTAACCGTATTTCCTTTTATTTTAAGAGGAGTTACTTTGATTGGTATCGATTCTCAAAATTACCCTATGATCTACAGAGAAAAAGTATGGAACAAACTAGCTAACAAATGGAAAAACAACCAATTAACAGAAGCTTCTTCTGAAATATCTTTAGATGAATTAAATACAAAAATAGATGCAATGCTACAAGGAAAATTAAAAGGAAGAACCTTGGTTGCACTAAAACAATAAAAAATACAGTCCCCCCAAATCCCCCAAATTGCTAATTTTTTTAATAAACTAAAATGCCTCTACATTAGAGGCATTTTAATTTAATTGTACTTTAAAGGTAAAACAACTTGTTATTAATTTAGAACGTATCTTTCCCAAAATTTAGAATTACTATCCGCTGCTTCACCAATATTAAAAATCCACCAATTTTCTACACAGTCAGAATAATCTACACCATCATAATGAATATAAGACCATTTATGAGGAAATTTATTTGGAAACATTTTAGTAATAACAGCATCAGCCTCTGTCCAAAGTTTTCTTGCTTTTCTGTTTTTTGAGTTTTTAGCCAAAGAAATCCATTTAATATCTTTACCTCTATACTCCGGAGTCGAATATGGTCCGCGATCTCCCTTTTTACCATCTTTCGGATGATTCCCATCATCCAACTCAAAATAAGTAGTTTTACTTTTTACATATTGCAAATCTAACGCAGCTGTTTTTTTTTCGTTCCAACTACTATGTTGTACTACAATTACATTCGATTTTACAACATCCTTAGAAACTGTTTTAAGAACCTCTGCAACCCAATCTGCTGTAATATTAGATTGTCCTGCTTCTTGCACCCAAACTTTTCCTCCTTTTTTTAAAACAGCTACCACTTTTTTAGTAATTCTTTTTACAGAACCATTCCAATCTGTGTGAGCATTTGTCCATTTTCTACCAAATGCCATCTTAAATAATCTATCCGAAGCTATAAATTTTCCATTCTGACCACCTATAGCGCCAGCAACAGCATAATAGTGAACTCCTTTAAAATCTTTATGTGCTAATAGGCTACCCAAAGCGGCTTGTGCGTGAATATCATCAGGATCTGGTTTGCTATCAAACTGAGCAATTAAAATATCTTTCTTTTTATCAAAAAAAGGACGTTCTGTAGCGGTAATCAAGTTAGAAAATGCTATAAATAGGATAAATAATACGGTTTTAAAATTCATAATACTTGTTATATCAATAAGATGTTTATTTTTTCATCAATAAAGATACTTGTAAGCACTTGATAAACCAAATTCTACTACTTAAAAAAATATTTCAAAATATTTTTCAGCAAATAAAATATTAATCGTAATATTGCAATGAATAAATAAAGCAAATATATGGGATTAGCAAAAACCGAAATGTTTACCGATCAACAAAATGAAATAGCCTTGTTTGCTAAAGTTTTTGGGCATCCGGCAAGAGTTACTATTTTACAACATTTGTTTAAGATTGATTCTTGTGTGTGTGGTGATTTAGTAAACGAAATAGGATTGGCACAACCCACTATTTCTCAACATTTAAAAGAATTAAAACATTTAGGGTTGATAAAAGGAAGTGTGGAAGGTACAAGTGTTTGTTACTGTATTCATAAAGAAAACTGGACCGCAATGAAAACGGTTATGACAGAATTCTTGAATCAAGATTTATCTCAAAAAACAGATTGCTGTTAAAAAAATTTATCAGCATTCATCGTATAATTACAATAAATAAAAACATTCATTATGAAATTATCAGAAGTTAAAGTAGCATTAAACAAATTAGAAACCATCGGTTTTCAATTACCAAACGGAGAATTAGTAGCAAGCCATTTTCATGTTACAGAGGTTGGTAAAATTACCAAACATTTTATTGATTGTGGCGGAACCGTAAGAAATGAAGAAGTGGTAAACTTTCAACTTTGGAATGCAGATGATTACGACCATAGATTGCATCCTGAGAAATTATTAAACATTATAGAGCTTTCTGAAAAGGTTTTAAATATTGAAGATTTAGAGATTGAAGTAGAATACCAAGCAGATACGATTGGTAAATTCGGACTTGATTTTGACGGAACAAACTTTTTATTAACCACTAAGCAAACAGATTGTTTAGCCAAAGACAATTGCGGAATTCCGGAAGAAAAACCAAAATTGCAATTTTCAGACATACCAGTTGCAAACACTTGTACACCTGGAGGCGGATGTTGTTAACATAAAATCTGCGAACATCTGCGGGAAATAATATTAATCCATTCAATATTATCTCGCAGATTTCACAGATTTATGCAGCATAAAACGACACTACAATTATTTTAAAAAAAAACTTAACAAGCTTACCAAAAATAAAAAAAAATCAACTTAAAATAATGATCACAACACAAACAACGCTATTTTCAGAAATAGAAAATGCAATTAAAGGTTTAAATCCTGCAACGATATCAGAAGAACGAAAAACTGTTTTACAACCGTTAGCAGATTTTATTCAAGATAAAGTTTCTAATCAACAAAAAATAAACATCAACTTTATTTGTACGCACAATTCTAGAAGAAGCCATTTATCTCAAGTTTGGGCACAAACAATGGCTCACTATTTTAATATTAAGAATGTGTTTTGTTATTCTGGCGGAACAGAAGCTACAGCTCTTTTTCCTATGGTTGCTGAAACTTTAAAAAGTACTGGATTTCAGATTAAAACAATTGCCGAAACGAGCAATCCTATTTATAGTATTAAATACGCCAACAATGCGCACCCTATTATTGGGTTTTCTAAAAAATTAGATGATGATTTTAATCCGAAATCCGAGTTTGCAGCCATTATGACTTGCTCGCAAGCAGATGGCGGTTGTCCGTTTATTGCAGGTGCAGAAAAACGCATTCCGATTACTTTTGAGGATCCAAAGGCATTTGACAATACACCTCAACAAGCTGAAAAATACCAAGAAAGAAGTCTGCAAATTGCAACAGAATTATTTTATGTTTTCTCTCAAGTAAATTTATAAAAATGGCTTTAAAAAAATTAAGTTTTTTAGACAGTTACCTCACTTTATGGATTTTTGTAGCCATGACATTTGGTGTTAGTTTAGGCTATTTTGTTCCAACATTTCCAGACGTTATCAATTCATTTAGTAGCGGAACCACTAACATCCCTATTGCTATTGGGTTAATATTAATGATGTATCCGCCTTTGGCGAAAGTAAATTATGCCCTTTTACCAAAGGTTTTTAAGAACACAAAAATATTATCTATTTCGCTTCTTTTAAATTGGATTGTTGGTCCTGTTTTAATGTTTATTTTGGCAATTACATTTTTACGTGAGTATCCAGAATATATGGTCGGCCTAATTTTAATTGGTTTAGCACGTTGCATTGCTATGGTTTTGGTGTGGAATGACCTTGCGGAAGGAAGTAGCGAATATGGTGCAGGTTTGGTGGCATTAAACAGTATTTTTCAGGTATTTGCATACAGTTTTTATGCATGGCTTTTTATTACTGTACTTCCACCCTATTTTGGATTTGAAGGAGCTATAGTTGATATTTCTGTAGCAACTATTGCAGAAAGTGTCGCTATTTATTTAGGAATCCCTTTTGTATTAGGTATTTTAAGTCGACTTATTTTAGTAAAACTAAAAGGAGAAGATTGGTACACAAACAAATTTATTCCTACTATTTCTCCGATGACATTAATTGCATTGTTATTTACAATTGTAGTGATGTTTTCTTTAAAAGGAGAATTGATTGTAGAAATACCGATGGATGTTTTAATAATTGCTGTTCCTTTATTAATCTATTTTACGTTGATGTTTATCATCGGGTTTTTCGTTACCAAAGCAACAGGAGCCGAATATGATAAAACAGCAGCCGTTGCTTTTACAGCAGCAGGAAATAATTTTGAATTGGCTATTGCTGTTGCCATTGCTGTTTTTGGATTAAACTCCGGACAAGCATTTGCAGGAGTAATTGGGCCTTTAGTAGAAGTACCCGCATTAATTTTACTAGTACGAGTTTCATTTTGGTTGCGAAAAAAATATTTCAAAAAAATCAATATATAAACATAATAATAGTCAGTACTTTAATGGATAAAAGTTAAATTTGTCTTTACTTATTTTAAGAAGTTAGAAGCATGAATTTAACCATTGAAAACATTTTATTAGTTGGCTCTATATTACTTTTTATAAGTATTATTGTTGGTAAAACTTCCTATAAATTTGGAGTACCAACTTTAATACTTTTTTTGGCTATCGGAATGATGGCGGGTTCGGAAGGTATTGGAGGTATTCGTTTTGACGATCCAAAAACCGCACAATTTATAGGGATTGTTTCGCTTAACTTTATTTTGTTTTCTGGTGGATTAGACACTAATTTTAATGCCATAAAACCAATCCTAAAAGAAGGCCTAGTTTTATCCACCGTAGGTGTATTATTGACAGCTCTTACTTTAGGTACTTTTGTTTGGTATGTTACCGATTTTACAATTTATGAAAGTTTATTATTAGGTTCTATAGTTTCCTCTACAGATGCTGCTGCGGTATTTTCTATTTTACGATCTAAAAATTTGGCTTTAAAAAACAATTTAAGACAAACCCTAGAGTTAGAAAGCGGTAGTAACGACCCTATGGCCTATGTATTAACATTGGCTTTTTTAACTTTAGTGATTAATCAAGATTTAAGTATTGCTTCTATTATACCTATGTTTTTTCAACAAATGATATTTGGTGGAATTGCAGGTTTTGGTTTTGGTAAATTAAGTAAAATTATTATCAACAGAATTAAACTAGATTTTGAAGGTTTGTACCCTGTTTTAGTAATTGCCCTTATGTTTATTACTTTTTCTGCTACAGATGCAGTTGGTGGAAATGGGTTTTTAGCAATTTATATTTGTTCCGTTTATTTAGGAAATCAAGATCTTATACATAAAGCAACTATTTTAAAAATGTTTGATGGTATTGCTTGGCTTATGCAAATTGTACTATTCCTTACTTTAGGATTACTTGTATTTCCTTCTCAAATAATCCCTTATATGGGCGTTGGAATTTTAATTTCTGTGTTCTTAATTTTAATTGCAAGACCGCTAAGTGTTTTTATCAGCTTGCTGTTTTTTAAAATGAAACTTCGCAGACGTTTTTATATTTCTTGGGTTGGTTTGCGTGGTGCTGTGCCTATTGTATTTGCCACATATCCGCTTTTAGCGGGAATAGAAAAAGCCAATATCATTTTTAACATTGTGTTTTTTATATCGGTAACCTCTATTTTAATTCAGGGTACTACATTGTCTATTTTTTCTAAATGGCTAAATGTTGCCTTGCCAGAAGAAACAAAACCAATTGCAGAAAACGAGCGATATATTTTGAATCTACCAAAATCGGCAATGAAAGAAATTGATATTCATAAAGATAGCGATGCCGTGAATAAGCGTATTATTGATTTACATTTTCCTAAATCTGCTTTTATTAGTATGATAAAAAGAAACGGAAAATTTGTGCGTCCAGGAGGTACAACTATTATAAAACCAAACGACACGCTTGTTGTTTTGTTAGATAATGAAGAAAGCTTAACTGAAGTTTACGCTGTGCTTGATAAAAAACAATAGTTAGTAAACATACCTACAAAAGTTAAACACACTAAAGAAAGAGTAAAATATCTTTTTAAAGCATAAAAAAACGCCTCATTTTCATGAGGCGTTTTTAATATCTATAAAACTACTTATTTAGCAGCTTCTAAAACTTCGGCCACTTTATCTGCAGCTTCTTGAAATTCTGTAGCAGAAATAATTTCCATTCCAGAATTATCAATTAACTCTTTTGCTTCTTTAGCATTTGTACCTTGTAATCTACAAATAATTGGCACATTAATTTTGTCTCCCATACTTTTGTAAGCATCTACAACACCTTGTGCAACTCTGTCACAACGTACAATACCTCCAAAAATATTTACTAAAATTGCTTTTACATTTGGGTCTTTTAAAATAATACCAAAAGCAGTTTCAACTCTTTGTGCATCTGCAGTACCACCAACATCTAAAAAGTTAGCTGGCTCTCCTCCAGACTCTTTAATTAAATCCATAGTTCCCATTGCCAAACCAGCTCCGTTTACCATACAACCAACATTTCCGTCTAAATCTACATAGTTTAAACCAGCAGCTTTAGCTTCTACTTCAATTGGGTTTTCTTCACGTAAATCGCGCATTGCTGCATAATCTCTGTGTCTGTATAATGCATTTTCATCTAAAGAAACTTTAGCATCAACGGCCATTATTTTAGAATCAGATGTTTTTAAAACAGGATTAATTTCAAACATAGAAGAATCTGAACCTATGTAAGCTTTGTATAAATTAGTAACAAATTTTGTCATTTCTTTAAAAGCAGCTCCAGATAAACCTAAGTTAAATGCAATTTTACGAGCTTGAAAAGGCATGATACCTAATAAAGGATCAATCTCTTCTGTAAAAATTAAATGCGGAGTTTCTTCTGCAACTGTTTCGATATCCATACCACCTTCGGTAGAATACATAATCATATTTTTACCAGTGGCTCTATTTAATAAAACAGACATATAGTATTCTTCTGGCTCAGAATCTCCAGGATAATACACATCTTCTGCTACTAAAACTTGGTTTACTTTTTTACCTTCTGCAGAAGTTTGAGGTGTAATTAACATCATTCCAATAATATCATTGGCAATGCTTTCTACTTCCGCTAAGTTTTTTGCTAACTTAACTCCTCCTCCTTTTCCACGTCCACCTGCATGAACTTGTGCTTTAATAACATGCCAACCAGTACCAGTTTCTGCAGTTAATTGTTTTGCTGCATCTACAGCCTCTTTATGGTTGCTTGCAACAATTCCACGTTGAATTCTAACGCCAAAACTGCTCAAAATTTCTTTTCCTTGATATTCGTGTAAGTTCATTTGTAAAATTTTATTAACGGTTTCAAAAATACAAATTCATATATAAAACGGTGCATCTTTTTAATTAAAAAAAAATCTTATGTATCCTCACCTCTTTTTCTTTAAGAAAATTTTAACATTTCGTTTTTGTAACACTCTTATATTTACGAAGTCTTTCCTTTAGCATACACCTATTTATCATTTATAAAAAGAAGATAAACAGATAGCTATTATGTATACATATAATCAACCAAAACTAATATGTTAAAGAAAATCACTTTATGCCTAATTGCACTGCTATCAGTACAGATGCTCTCTTCGCAACAGAAAAAAATCAGAAAAAAAATTAAAACTACAAGGGTTAGAAAATCTCCTAAAATAGATGGTGTTTTAAATGATCAATCATGGGTAAATGCTGAGATTTGTACTGATTTTGTTATTTTAAAACCAGACAACGGTGCACTTGTTTCAAAAGAATATCAAACTATAGTAAAGGTAATTTATGATGATGATGCTGTTTATATTTCTGCTCAAATGAATGATCCTGACCCTGAAGGAATCCCTCAGGAGTTTTCTACAAGAGATAATTTTAGTATTGCAGACTTCTTTTTAGTTACTATAAACCCTAATGATGATGGCCAAAACCCGTTTGAATTTCTGGTACAAGTTACCGGAAATCAAGCTGATGCCAAAGTATCTAACGGTAATGAAGATTATAATTGGAGTGCAGTATGGGAAAGCGCTGCAAAAATCACTAAAAAAGGCTGGAATGTTGAAATGAAAATTCCGTACAGAGCACTTCGTTTTGCAAACAGGCCTGTACAATCTTGGGGGTTTAACTTTCATAGAAGGTTAGAAAAATTAAATGCACAACATACTTGGACACACGTTGATAACACTGTAGGAAGATGGACACAATATGATGGCTTAATTGAAGATTTTAGAGATATAAAACCACCAACTAGATTAAACTTTTATCCGTATGCATCTGCAACCACCAATACTTTTGAAGGAAAAACAGACTTTGATTGGAGTGTTGGTATGGATATTAAATATGGTTTAACAGAAAATTTTACATTAGACGCTACTTTAATTCCAGATTTTAGTCAAGTTGGTTTTGATGATGTTGAATTAAATTTAGGCCCTTTTGAACAACAATTTACAGAACAAAGACAATTTTTTACAGAAGGTACAGAACTATTTAACAAAGCAAATCTGTTTTATTCTAGAAGAATTGGTAGCGACCCAATAGATCAATTTAATGTAGAAAGCACATTAGCATCTGATGAAGAAATTACAGACTATCCTAACAAAGTTACCATGCTAAATGCTGTAAAAGTTTCCGGAAGAACAAAAGGTGGATTAGGAATAGGTTTCTTTAATGCAATTACAGAAAAAACAGAAGCAACCATAAAAAACAATACTACAGGAGACACTAGAAAAGAAGTAATAGCCCCTTTTACAAATTATAATATTTTAGTTTTAGACCAACAGTTTAATCAGAATTCTACGGTAACATTAATCAATACAAATGTTACTAGAGATGGACGCTTTAGAGACGCCAATGTTACTGCCCTAGATTGGCATATAGAAACAAAAGATAGTAAATACAATGCAGATGGATCTGTAAAAATGAGTAATATTACTGATGATATTAATAACCCTAACACTGGCTATACTTTTGATAATAGCTTTGGATATAATTCTGGACATTGGAATTGGGAACTCGGTTACAATTTTGAAAACAAAGATTTTAACCCAAACGACTTAGGAATTCTATTTAGTAATAATGAACAAACAATATACGGAAGTGCTGGTTGGAGAACTTTACAACCCACTAAAAACTATAATTGGTATAATTTTTATTATTACAATAACCTTAATTTTCAGCATTTTTCTGGTATCTATACAGGTTATAATGCGAGTGCTAGGTTTGAAGCCCAAACAAGAAAGCGTTTTACTTTTGGAGGGAATCTAAATTATGGCACCCAAGAAAAAGACTTCTTTGAACCTAGACAAGGTACTACAAGTGGAATTTATTTTTTACAACCAGAACGAAAAAACATCAATGGCTGGATCTCTACCAACTCACAAAAGAAATTAGAATTAAATGCAGATATCTATTACACGGGGTATAGCGAAAACCCAAAACTAGCCTACGGATTTAGTGTGGCTCCTCGTTACCGTTTTACCAATCAATTTTCTTTACAATATAAATTAAGTTATAACAAAACAAACAACGATCAAGGTTATGTAGATGAAGAAAACACAACCATTATTTTCGGAATGAGAGATCGAAAAAACTATACCAACACTATTGCTGGTAAATACAGTTTTAGTACAAAATCTTCATTATCATTAAGTTTTAGACATTATTGGGGTGCTGTAAATTACACAGGATATCACAACCTAAATTCTGAAGGAAATTTAAACCCAAACACCACATATACGGGAGACAACGTAAACTTTAATAGTTGGAATTTAGACTTAAATTACATTTGGCAGTTTGCTCCTGGTAGTCAATTAATTGCTTTTTACAGAAATTCTATTTTTAATGAAGACACCAATGCAGATTTAAATTTTAGTAAAAATTTAGACAACCTATTCGATCAATCTCAAAGACATACCTTTTCTGTAAGACTTGTATATTTTATCGATTATAATAAATTGAAAAATATTTTATAAATTCAAACCTACTCCTCCTGCAAGGTTTTTCTAACCTTGTAGGTGTTTTTTGCTCACTTTCTAGACCTACAAGGTTTTGAAACCCTACAGAAGAAACAATTTAATTGGTTTAGATTTAAAATTCAGTTGTATATTTTTCTGATTTCTTTTTTATACATTCGTTACAAAGTTTTTAAGTATGATAATAGGTAAAAACATTCACAAATATTATGGGGATGTAGAAGTTTTAAAAGGAGTAGATTTACACATAAAAAAAGGAGAAATTGTAGCTATTGTTGGTCCATCTGGAGCAGGAAAAACTACCTTACTCCAAATTTTAGGTACTTTAGACAAACCTAAAAAGAACGAAAATTTCGAACTAAAATTAAACAATGTTTCACTTAAAAACTTAGCAGACAAAGAGCTCTCTTCGTTTAGAAACAAGCATATTGGTTTTATTTTTCAATTTCATCAATTACTACCAGAGTTTACCGCTTTAGAAAACGTTTGTATACCTGCATTTATTGCTAAAAAAACGAAACAAGAAACAGAAAAAAGAGCAAACGAAATTTTAAATTTCTTAGGTTTATCTCATAGAATAAGCCATAAACCCAACGAACTTTCTGGAGGAGAACAACAAAGAGTTGCGGTTGCTAGAGCCTTAATTAACAATCCTTCTGTTATTTTAGCTGATGAACCTAGTGGTAATTTAGATAGTGAGTCTGCAAAGAATTTACATGAGCTATTTTTTAAACTACGTGATGAATTTGGACAAACCTTCGTAATTATTACTCATAACGAAGAATTAGCCAATATGGCAGATAGAAAACTAACCATGATTGATGGTAAAATAGTAGAAAAAAACTAATTTTTATGACTCAAAAAGAACTAAAAGAGTTTTTAGATGAAAAAGTAATTCTATACAACAACCCAAAGTTTATTGAGTCTGATCCGATACAAATACCACATTTATTTTCTAAAAAAGAAGATATTGAAATTGCTGCTTTTTTAGCTGCAACCATTTCTTGGGGTAACAGAACCATGATTATCAGGAACGCTACAAAAATGATGAATCTTTTTGATAACGCTCCTTTTGATTTTGTAATGAATCATCAAGAAAGCGATTTATCATCTCTTGACGGTTTTGTACACAGAACTTTTAATGCAATCGACCTACAACAATTTGTTAGGTCTTTAAAACACATTTACACCTACCATAAAGGATTAGAAAATGTTTTATTAGTAAATAAAAAAGAAACCGATTATAAGAACGCAATTCATCATTTAAAAGACGTTTTTTTTGAAGTTAACCATCAACAAAGAACACAAAAACACATTTCTGATCCGCTAAAAAATTCGGCTGCAAAAAGAATAAATATGTTCTTACGTTGGATGGTTAGAGATGATAATAAAGGAGTCGATTTTGGCCTTTGGAAAACACATAAATCTGCAAATTTATCTTGCCCTTTAGATGTACATTCTGGCAATGTTGCACGTAAATTAAAACTACTTTTAAGGAAACAAAACGATTGGAAAGCACTTTCTGAATTGGATAAAAATTTAAGAAAATTAGACAAAAACGATCCTGTAAAATATGATTTTGCTTTGTTTGGTTTAGGTGTTTTTGAAAAATTTTAACCTCAATTTTGAACACAAAAAAAGATACAATAACAACAAATTAGTTCGCTTTAAAAATGTTTTTTTTATGCTTTCCGCAGATGTTCGTATTCTCTATTTAGATTGATAAATGATATTTTAATTTCAAAAGATTATCTTCACCTCTCAAAAAAAAATAATAAAATCAACTATTTTTGAATCACATAGAAATACCATAAATGCAATTTAAAAATCCGGAAATATTATACTTTTTAGCACTGTTAATTATCCCTATTATAGTGCATCTTTTTCAACTACAAAAATTTGTAAAAACACCTTTTAGTAACGTTGCTTTTTTACAAAAAATAGTACAGCAAACACGTAAAAGTTCTCGTATAAAAAAGTGGTTAATTTTAGCTACAAGAATGCTTTTATTTACTGCTATAATTTTTGCTTTTTCACAACCTTATTTTAGCAATAAAACAGCAAACCAAAATCAACATAATTTTATTTATTTAGACAATTCTTTAAGTACAAATACTAAAGGAGAAAAAGGAAATTTACTACAAATAGCTGCGCAAGAAATTATTGAAAATGTTTCAGAAAAAGACGTATATTCGCTACAGACAAATTCTAATTTCTATGATAAAATTACCAAGACAACACTAAAAAAAGTCTTGCTAGAAACAAAAGAAACTTCAAAAAAAGTAGATTTACCTACCATTTTACTAAAATTTGGCAACAACACAAAAAACAAAACAAAAGCTTTAAATAAAACAATATTAATATCTGATTTTCAGAATACTTATAAAAACGAGTTTACAAATGTAACACCCTCTTTTTCGGCCATAAAACTAACTTCTTCTGTAAAAAACAACATTTCTATTGATAGTGTTTTTATCAACAATACAAATGCAACAAATTTTACTTTAAATGTTCTTGTAAAAAACCAAGGTGAAGCACAAGAAAATATTCCGATTGCTATTTACAACAACAAAAAACTAATTAGCAAACTTACCTCCTCTTTCGAAAAAGACTCTCAAAAAAACATTGAATTTAAAATTCAAAATCAGGAAGAATTTAGCGGAAAAATAGTGATTACTTTTAGTGATGCTTTTTCGTTTGACAACACCTTTTATTTCACCTTTAAAAACGATCAAAAAATCAATGTTTTATCGATAGGAAAACAGGCAGATTTTCTTTCTAAAATTTATACTAAAAACGAATTTAACCTCACACAAACCACGGTACAAAACATCAACTATAATTCCATTTTAAAACAGCAATTAATTGTACTAAATGAAGTAGAAAATTTTACTGAAATTTTATCAAAAAAAATCATAGAATTTTCTAAAAACGGAGGAAGTGTTGTTATTATTCCAAATCAAAATTTGAATATTGACTCTTATAATTCTTTGCTTCAAAAGTTAAATTCAGGAAAAATTACCTCTAAAAAAACAGACACTTTAAAGATTACAAACATCAATTATAAACACCCCATTTTTAAGAATGTGTTTTCTAAAAAAGTAACCAATTTTCAAAATCCAACGGTTCAAAATTACTTTAGCATTTCATCAAAAAATAGAAGTACAATAATTTCTTTTGAAAATAATATTCCGTTTATTTCTCAAATTACAAATAACAAAAATAACCTCTATTGGATTGCAAGTTCTCTGGATAAAAAAAACAGCAATTTTATAAATTCTCCACTCATAGTTCCGGTATTTTATAACTTTGGAAAATGGAGTTTTAGGCATCCAAAATTATTCTATAGAATTGCTACAGAAAACAAAATTGACATTGAAACAGCTATCGAAAAAGACAAAGTTTTAAAAGTTGCTAATACCAAAAATTCTTTTATTCCATTGCAACAAAAATTTCAAAATAAAGTACGCATTACTACCAAAGAGCAACCTTTAAAATCTGGTTTTTATAGCATCGTAAAAGGTGTCGATACCATTCAAAAATTAGCCTTTAATTACCCAAAAGAAGAAAGCTTACTAAATTTTATGGATGTAAGTGAGCTACAAAAAACAAACAAAAACATTACTATTTCTAATTCAATTGCAGATGTTTTTAAAAAAATCAACAAAAAAAATGAAGTTCATTGGCTTTGGAAATGGTTTTTATCGTTGGCAATTGTATCTTTGCTTTTAGAAATTTTGATTTTAAAATTCTATAAACCATGACTACGCTTTTAAAATCGGCAACGATTATAGACTCTTCAAGCCCATATCATCAACAAAAAAAAGACATTTTAATTACCAACGGAATCATTGAAAAAATAGAGGATTCTATAGAAAACAACAATTATAAAGTGGTAACACTAGATAATTTACATGTTTCTTGCGGATGGTTTGATACGAGTGTTTCTTTTGGAGAACCCGGTTTTGAAGAAAGAGAAAACATTAAAAACGGATTAAATGTTGCTGCAAAAAGCGGCTTTACAGCAGTGGCAGTAAATGCCAACTCTAATCCCGTAATAGACAACAAGGCAGCTGTTGAATTTTTAATACACAAGGCAGCTGGATTTGCTACCAACCTATACCCTATTGCTGCTTTAACTCAAAATAGCGAAGGGATAGACATGGCTGAATTATACGACATGCAACAATCTGGCGCCATTGCCTTTGCCGATTACAACCAACCAGTGGCAAATGATAATTTGATGAAAATTGCACTTTTGTACGCGCAAAATTTTAACGGATTAGTTTTTAGCTTTCCCAAAAACAATTCTATTGCTGGAGAAGGTATTGCTAATGAAGGTATTAATAGCACAAAATTAGGACTAAAAGGGAGTCCTGCTTTAGCAGAACACATACAAATTGCTAGAGATTTGTTTTTATTAGAATATACAGGTGGAAAACTACATATTCCAACAATTTCTACAACAAAATCTGTAGAACTAATTGCAGCTGCAAAAAAGAAAGGATTGCAAGTTACCTGTAGTGTTTCTGCACATCATTTAACCTTGTCTGACGATGAATTACATGGTTTTGACAGTAACTATAAGGTAAACCCTCCTTTAAGAACCAAAGCTGACGTAAAAAGCTTACAAAAAGGAATTAAATCTGGAGTTATAGACATTATTACTTCTGACCACAACCCAATAGACATCGAACATAAAAAACTAGAATTTAGTGAAGCTAAAGACGGAACTATTGGTTTAGAAAGTGCTTTTGGAGCCATCAATTCGGTTTTAGGTTTAGAAGATTTTATAGAAAACATCACACAAAAACCTAGAACTATTTTTGGGTTAGAGCATCATTCTATAAAAGAAAACAACAAAGCAGAAATTACTTTATTTAACCCAGAAAGTAACTATACATTTACAAAGGATGATATTTTATCAATATCTAAAAACAGTGCATTTCTAGATAAGAAGTTAAAAGGAAAAGCATACGGAATATACGCTAACAATCAATTAATACTAAATTAAAAACTATGGAAAATCAAACAGTAAACGAAGGAAAAACAATGGCAATCATAAGTCACTTATGGATTATTGGACTAATCATTGCTTTTTTTATGAACAACAGTAAAAAGAATTCTTTTGCTAGTTTTTACATCAAACAAATGATTGGCTTAAATTTAATTCAACTTTTAAATGGATGGATTATTTATAAATTTGTTGGAATGACAGCGGGTTCTATTGTTGGTATTCTTTTATTAGTTTTATGGGTTATTTCACTTATTGGAGCTGTTAAAGGAGAAGAAAAAAGCATTCCTGTAGTTGGAGATCAGTTTCAAGAATGGTTTAAAAATATATAATCAAAATAAAAAATATAGTATACAAAATGAGTGATTTACATTATCTGGTAAGACAACCAAAAACACCTACAGAAAACCCACCTTTACTGGTTTTACTACATGGATACGGAAGTAACGAACAAGATTTATTTTCTTTTGCAGAAGAATTACCAGATACTTTACTAATAATTAGTGCACAAGCTCCTTACGCTATGGCTGCTGGGGGCTACGCATGGTATGCTATAAATTTTGATGAAATAAATGGTAAATTCTCAGACCTAGAACAAGCTAAAGAATCTATTGATAAAATTGCTCTTTTTATTGACCAAATAAAGGCAAAATACAACACAAACCCAAATAAAACTTTTTTATTAGGTTTTAGTCAAGGTGCTATATTAAGTTATTCTTTAAGCTTCTTTTATCCTAATAAAGTACAAAATGTAATTGCTTTAAGCGGTTATATTAATACAGAATTATTACCAACTACTATTTCTAAAGATATTAAAACCAATTATTACTGTTCTCACGGAACGGTAGACCAAGTTTTACCTATAGAATGGGCTAGAAAAAGCAAGCCTTTTTTAGATAATTTAGGTTTTAATAATGAGTACTCAGAATACCCTGTTGGACACGGTGTAGCACCACAAAACTTTTACAGTTTTAAAACTTGGATTGAACAACGATTATAGGTTTTATTAAAACTTAAAAATATTTCTTATTACTTTAAAAAAAATAATAAGAAATATTTTTACTCTTCTTACCGAACTTTCATTAACTATTTTAGTGAAAACATTCTCCATTTTAAAACACTAAATTCATCAAAAACTATAGATACAATTAAACTATCTTTGCATTAAAAATATATCAATGCAGTTTTCTGAATTACCTTTACATAAATCTATTTTAAAAGCAGTTGCTGAAGAGCGCTTTCACACACCAACCAAAGTACAAGAAAAAGCAATTCCATTAGTTTTAGCTAAAAAAAATATAATTGTTTCTGCACAAACAGGTACTGGTAAAACAGCAGCTTTTGCATTACCTATTCTTCAACTTTTGTTAGAAAAAGAAGAGGAAGATATAAAAGACAAGAAAATAAAATCTTTAATTATTACGCCAACTCGTGAGTTAGCCATACAAATACTAGAAAACTTTGTAAGCTATGGAAAATACACAGATTTAACAACCACAGCTGTTTTTGGAGGAGTCTCTTTAGAGCCTCAAAAAGAAATATTAGCAAATGGTGTAGATGTTTTAGTAGCAACTCCTGGAAGATTAATTGATCTTCAAATGCAAGGAAACATAGACTTAAGCGCTATTGAAATCTTTGTACTAGATGAAGCAGATTTAATGTTAGATATGGGGTTTATTGCTGATATTAAAAAAATAGAAGCTTTATGTCCTAAGAAAAAACAGACCTTGCTTTTCTCTGCTACAATTCCAGAAAAAATAGACGAATTAGCAAAAAGGATTCTAAAAAGCCCTGTTAAAGTAGAAATAAACCCAGAGGAAACAACAGCAAAAAACATTGGACAGTTATTATATTATCTTCCCAAAAAGAACAAGACCGATTTATGTTTACACTTGTTGAGAAATACCATCAATGGGAAAATAATCATTTTTAGACGTACAAAATTTGGTGTTGACAAACTAGAAGAATCTTTACTTAAAAACGGATATAAAGTTACCAGTATTCATGGTGATAAAACCCAAGCAATTAGAAATAAAGCTATTGAAGATTTTAAAAATAAAAAAGCAAATATTTTAATAGCTACTGATGTTGCCGCACGTGGAATTGACATTACAAATGTAGATGCTATTATTAATTTTGATATCCCTAACATACCAGAAACCTACATTCATAGAATTGGAAGAACAGGTAGAGCAGGAAAATCTGGAATAGCTTTCTCTTTTTGTTCTCCGGATGAAAATGCATACATTAAATTAATTGAAACTTTAATTGAAAAACCAATTAAGGTAATCGCAGAACATCCTTACCCAATTGCTCCACCAAAACATAGAAAAAAACAACCAAATACGGTTAGCAAACACAGTAAAGGAAGAAAATCTGAAGCTTCTAAAAAGAATAAAAAACGTTGGTATTAAATTTTAAAATACCTTATTGAACATATTAAAAGATACACCATCAAAAAACCCAAGTTTTCACTTGGGTTTTTAGGTCTTTAGAGAAAAAAGTTCAATTAATTATCTAAATCATTTATCGTTATAATACTTTTATAGAACAACCTATTGCTCTTGTTGTTGTTTTTGATGGTTTTTTACCTGCTAACAAAGCATCAATCACATTTTCTACATATTTTTCTGTTACAGCATCTTCATCTCTAGAGCTATTATCTATAGCTCCAATATATTCAACTTTCATAGCAGGCTTACTCACAATAAATACGTGTGGAGTTTTAGTTGCACCAAACTTTGGATATACTTTCTGACCTTCATCATACAAATAAGGAAACGTAAATCCTTTTTCTTTAGCTCTAACCTGCATATCCTCAAAACTATCTCCTTTAGATGCCTTCGGATCATTAGGGTTTATAGCTATTACAGGATATCCCAATTTTTTATATTTTTTATCTAAGGCAATAATTCTATCTTCATTTGCAATAGAATACGGACAATGATTACAGGTAAAAATAATAACAAACCCTTTTGCATCTTTATAATCAGATAAAGAAACCATTTTATTATCAATATTTTTCAAACTAAAATCAGCCACGGTATCTCCTACTTGGTAACCTCCATTATTTTTTACCGTAAAAGCACTTGCCACAACAACTACTAGTAATATTAAAATTGATCTTGTAAATTTCATAAGGTTTTTATTTTAAATTTATAAAACGGATTGCAACTCGGTTTCTAATTTTTCATAATCAAAAGATTCTTCGTAAAACTTTCTACTTTTTGCATTATAAATTAAGGTTGCAGGCAAAGCACCAGACCAAGTAGTATCTATTGCTTTTATCCAAACATCTTCATTTACATCATTTAACAAAACCACTTTAGATTGCAAATTATTTTTATTGATAAAAGGTATTAATCTTTTATCTATTTGTTTCGGAAAATCTAAACTTACCAAAATAACTTCTACATTTTTAGTTGCATATTCTTGGTTTAATTTTTCAAAAGCAGGCAATTCTTTTACACATGGTGCACACCAAGTTGCCCAGAAATTAACAACGTAAGTTTTACCATCATTTTTTTCTAACAAAGGTTTTAATTCATTATAAGTGTAAGACTTAACAGAGGTTACTTTCTGCGAAACCTCTTTTACTTCTTTGTCTTTACAAGAAAACAAAAGACCTAAAAACAAGAAGGAATAAAAACATTTTTTTACCATACCATAAAGCTACAAAGAAGAATTCTTACTAAAAAACAATTAACGAATCATTAACAAAAAAGCCTCATAAAAATAAATTTATGAGGCCTTTAATTATAAGTAAATAAGCTTTTTATTAGAAAATATCGTTTAAAATTTTAGCCAAACGAATTCCTCCTTTTTGCAACTGAGTTCTTACAGTTCCAAAATAATCATAAGAATATCTATATTTTAAATTTTCACCAACTTTTACAGAATTGTACACTTCTTTTGTAGTTTCATGAACTTCATCTACCCAGTCTACAAGCGTTCCTTTTTCAATAGCTTTAATTTCTTTTTTTGATAAATCTTCTGCATTATTAGCCAATTCTATATAACTCATATTCCATTCTTCAATCATTTTAGAATCCCAAACAGTGTGTAAATTAGTACCATTACCAAACCACTGAACCTGTATACCGTTTCCTCCTTTATCTTCTCTTTGCCCAATATGCAATGGCTGATGTAAATCTCCCACTAAATGCACCAACATTTTTAAGTAAAACACTTTATCTTCTTCTGCGCTATTCTCATCTTTTAAAACTTGAATGCATTTTTGAATTCCTGTAACTAAATCTCCTTTAGGATTTTTTTCTGCATTTGCATACTTTTCATCCAAATCCATATTTACATAATGCCAAGAATAAAATTCGTTGTATTTTTTATCTGATTTTATCTCATCACCAAACGTAGCTACAAAGGCTAAACTTTGCCCTTTTAAGAGTTTATCTATTTTTCTTTTGGCTTTGTTTGTTAAATGTTTTTCTGCAATTTTACCTGTAGTTCTATGACCTGTTGGGCCCCAAAATACCGTTTCTTCTGTTGAAGGTTTTGAGAAAAAAAATAACGATATCATTAAAAATATTTTAATATTCATCTTATGCTTTTAAAATTAAGTTGCTACAAATTTATAAAAATAATCATCACCAATTTTGGAAATAACAAAAAATATAGTATATCTTTGTGATATCATTTTAATATCATAATAAATAAAACTCATGAAAGAAGAAAAAATTATTAAACCCGCAAACGGTTATTTAATGTTATTAATCGTTATATTATTATTTTTTGGAGGAATTGCCTTAACTGCAATCAATAAAACAATTCTATTTTTATTGGTTTCTTTGCTTGGTTTTATTGGCTTTTTCGGATTTCTCTTGGTTAACCCGAACACCTCTAAAGTAATTTTATTATTTGGTAAATATGTGGGTACTATAAAAGACAACGGTTTGTATTGGGCAAATCCACTATTTAGAAAAAAAACAATTTCATTAAGAGCTAGTAATTTTGATAGTGAACGTTTAAAAGTGAATGATAAATTAGGGAACCCAATCATGATTTCTACAATTTTGGTTTGGAGAGTTACAGACACTTATAAAGCAGCTTTTGATGTTGATAATTACGAAAACTTTGTACGTGTACAAACCGATGCTGCCGTTAGAAAATTAGCAAGTATGTATCCTTATGACAATTTTGCTGACGAAGGTTCTGATGAAGATATTACTTTGAGATCTAGTGTAAATGAAGTTTCGGAAGCTTTAGAAAAAGAAATAGACGAGCGTTTATCTATTGCAGGAATAGAGGTTTTAGAAGCACGAATTGGATATTTGGCCTATGCGCAAGAAATTGCTTCTGCCATGTTAAAAAGACAACAAGCTACCGCAATTGTTGCTGCAAGACATAAAATTGTACAAGGTGCTGTAGAAATGGTAGAAATGGCTTTAAATGAATTAAATAAAAAACAAATTGTTGAGTTAGATGAAGAACGTAAGGCTGCAATGGTAAGTAATTTATTGGTTATTTTATGCGGTGATAAAGAAGCTTCTCCTGTTGTTAACGCAGGAACTTTAAGTCATTAATTAGTAGTTCGTAAAGCTAAAAAAACAACAACTTCACAACTTTTTTTACTCTAAATCTTTGTGCTTTTGCAGGTCAAAAGCTCAAAAACAAAAAATAAAATACATGAAAGAATATAAATTTTTAAAACAAAAAGTAAGTTGGTCTAATAGCCAAAATAATTTTGAGGACGCAATTAACGCTCATGCTAAACAAGGTTGGCGCGTAATTAACGTATACTCCAATGTAAATGGAGGTGTTTATGCGCTTTTAGAAAAAGATAAAAACAGATAAAAATGAAAATTTTTAAAGAAGAACAACGTTTTAGACAAACTTGGTTGATTATCTTGTTAGTTATTAGTTCAATTGCCCCTATAGCAATGATGCTGAAGAAATACTTACAAAAAAACACTACACTAACCACCCAAGGATTTGTAATTACAATTGCAGTTATTTTGGTTTCAGTTACCACAATATTCTTCTTTAAACTAACCACAAGAATTGATGAAAAAGGAATTCATTACCAATTTTTTCCGTTTCACTTTTCAGTAAAAATGATTCCTTGGCGTGAAATTTCTAAAGCTTATGTAAGAAAATATCAACCGATAACTGAATTTGGTGGTTGGGGAATAAGAAGAGGATTTTTCTTTAATAAAGGAAAAGACAAAGCGATAAATGTTTCTGGTAATATTGGCATTCAATTAATTCTTAAAAATGGAGAGAAATTATTAATTGGTACACAAAAAAAAGAAGAAGCTACAAGAGTTTTAGAAACTTATAAAAATAAATTAACATGATTCGTTTTAGCACCTATTTAATAATTACATTTTTTGGAACCTTTATTTCTATTGCTCAGATAAAATCTGAAGAAATAGTGATAAAAAATGAAGCCATAGAACTTCCAGGAACCTTAACCTATACAAATACAAAGGTTCCATTAATTATTTGGGTGCATGGATCTGGTAATGTAGATAGAAACGGAAATCAATTTCCAATAATTAAAGCCAATTATATTAAACAATTTAGAGATGCCATCAACAAAGAAGAAATTGCTTTTTTTAGTTATGATAAAAGAACTGCTACTAAAAACAACACCGCTTTTTTAAAAGGCACCAAAATTGTAGATTTTTCACTTGATATAGAAAAGGTAATCTCTCATTTTAAAAATGACAAACATTTTTCTAAAATTATTTTAATAGGTCATAGTCAAGGTTCTTTAATTGCAATGATGGCTGCTAAAAATATTGACAAATATATTTCTATTGCAGGCGCAGGAGAAACCATTGATAAAACCATAATAAAACAGATATCAAAGAATAATGCCACCTTAGGTATTGCTGCTAAAAAACAGTTTGATACTTTAAGAATAAAAGGAAAAATAGAAGTTGTAAATCCATTTTTAATGAGTGTATTTGCAAAACAAAATCAAGATTTTTTATATTCTTGGATGCAAATAAATCCTTTAGAAAAAATAAAAGAATTAAAAATTCCGAGTTTAATTATTAATGGTAACAAGGATTTACAAGTACAAATTGAAGATGCTGAAGCTTTGCATACTGCAAACTTAAATTCTAAATTGGTTATTATAAAAAATATGAATCATGTTTTAAAAGACATCCAAAAAGAAGAAGACAATCTAAAATCGTATTATTCATCAGAATACCCAATATCAGAACAATTAATTAAAACAATCGTTTTATTTATAAAAAAGTAACATGGCTAAAAAAAAGGCATTCGCGTTGCGAGTTAATGAAGACATGATTAAAGCTATTGAAAAGTGGGCTGCAGATGAATTTCGTTCTACAAACGGACAAATAGAATGGATGCTTATGCAAGCTCTTAAAAATGCAAAAAGAGAACCTAAAAAGAAAGAAGACAATAATTAATGTTGATACAAAAAACAAAGTAACCTATCTTTTAAAAGAACACTTAACACATCTAATTAATAAAAATAAACGCTCATTTTTTACGGAGCATTTTCTATTTTGTATATTGCCTTCTTCTTAAAGTTAAATGCAAAAAAACTATTTTCTCTAAATAATTTATGACTAAAAATATAATTCTATTTTGTTTATTAATTATAGGCTTCAAATTTTACGCTCAAACACCATCCGAAGAAAATAAACTAGGAACTTGGTACATGTATAATGGCACATATAAAATTTCTAAAAAAATAAAACTTAAAACAAATGCCCATTTTAGATATTATGAACTGGCTAGCGAATATCAACAAGAAATTTATAGATTAGGTATCAATTTTACTTTTAATGATAAAATTAATGTTACAGCGGGTGGCGTATATTCTATAACAGACACTTCCTATAAGACTACTTCTCCTAATTTATATGAATATCGGTTTTATCAAGATTTAAACATCAAAAATAATTGGAGAGATATTCAGGTAAAACACCGCATACGTTTGGCGCAAAGATTTAAAAGAAAAAACTTTAAAAATGAGGTAACGCATAGAATACGGTACGGTTTATTTTTAAACTACCCTATTTCTAAAAATTATGAAATATATACTTTTAATGATCTTTTTATAAAGTTTGTTTCAAAAGCATATGGTCAAAACAGAACTGGTTTTGGCATGCTTAAAAAATTAAGTGAAAATTTAAAACTAAAATTAGGTTATTTTTACACAAAATTTACAAACAGCAGCCTACATAGAATGCAATTAGGTGTTATTTTAAACACAGACTTTACTAAAAAAAACATATAAAATATGACAACCCCTATTTTTACAAATGATGCAATCGTTTTTGGAATCTTAATGCTATCACTCGGTTTTGTTTTTTACACAGAAAGCAAAACAAGTGGTTTTTGGTACAAGTTCTACAAGATTGTACCTGGTTTATTTATGGCGTATTTTATTCCGGCTATTTTTACCACATCTGGCATTATATCCCCAGAATGGGAAACTTTAAACACCGCAGGCGAGGTTATTAAAGGAAAATCTCAATTATATTATATTTCTAGTCGTTTTTTATTGCCTGCTGCTTTAGTTTTAATGACGTTAAGTATCGATTTAAAAGCAATTTTTAACTTAGGCTCTAAGGCATTAATTATGTTTTTTACAGGAACCGTAGGCATTATAATTGGTGGGCCCTTGGCTATTTTATTAATTTCTGCTTTCTCTCCAGAAACAGTTGGTGGCGCAGATTTTGATGCTGTTTGGCGTGGTCTATCTACACTTGCAGGAAGTTGGATAGGTGGTGGAGCAAACCAAACGGCCATGTTAGAAATTTACAAATACAACCCTGCAAAATATGGAGGAATGGTGTTTGTTGATATTGTTGTTGCCAATATTTGGATGGCTGTTTTATTAATAGGTATTGGTAAAAAAGATAAAATTGATAAATGGCTTGGTGCAGATACTTCTGCCATAGAAGAGTTAAAAGAAAAAGTTTCTAACTTTGCTCAAAAGGTAAAAAGAAACCCATCTGTTACAGACTTAATGATTATTCTAGCCATAGCTTTTACTACTGTTGGTTTTGGTCATTTTGCATCGGGATATTTAAGTTCTTTTTTTAGCCATTTAGTTGCAGGAATAGAATCGGAAACATGGAGAAATATTTTCACTTTTTTAGGCTCTGGTTTCTTTTGGTTGATTAGTATTTCTACAATTATTGCCATTATCTTATCTTTTACAAAAGCTAAAAATTACGAAGGTGCAGGAGCTAGTAAAATTGGAAGTGTTTTTATTTACATTTTGGTTGCCACTATTGGTATGAAAATGGATTTAGCAATGATTTTTGACAACGTAGGCTTAATTGCTATTGGTTTGGTTTGGATGTCTATACACGCTGGTTTATTAATTTTAGTTGCCAAACTAATAAAAGCTCCTTACTTCTTTTTAGCCGTAGGTAGTCAAGCAAATGTTGGTGGTGCAGCCTCTGCTCCTATTGTAGCGCAAGCATTTCACCCTTCATTAGCAACTGTTGGTGTTTTATTGGCGGTATTTGGTTACGCTATAGGAACAATTGGCGCCATTTTATGTACCATTTTAATGGAATTATCAGCTACACTTTAAATAAAAATAAGCATATTTGCAGACGGAAAATATTAAATTTATGAAGAAAATAATTACACTTTTAGTCCTATCTATTTTAATAGTAGCTTGTTCTTCTAAGAAAGAAGGAAACATGATTGTAAAAGGGCAAATTAAAGGTCTTAAAAAAGGAACTTTATACCTTCAGAAAATGAAAGACACCCTTTTAGTTTCTGTAGACTCTGTAAACTTATTAGGAAGTGATCAATTTACTTTAACGGACAACGTAGAATCGCCAGTATTGTATTATTTAACTTTTGATGGAAATACAACAAACAAAAGAATTCTATTTTTTGGTGAAAAAGGAAACATTACAATTAACGACAACGTAGAACAATTTGGATTTAACCCAGAAATTTCAGGCTCAAAAAACCAAGAAATTTTAGATAAATACAATAAAATTAAAAGACAGTTTCAAAACCAGCGTTTAGAATTTATTCAAAAAGATTTTAACGCAAAAAAAGAAAATGACGAAGCTTTAGTGAAACAACTAGAAAAAGACTATCAAAAACTAACAAAAAGAAGAGTTTTATTTACCACTAACTTTGCAATTAACAATGCAAACACAGAAGTGGCTCCTTATATTGCTTTAACAGAAATGTATGATGCTAGTTTACAAATGTTAGATACTGTTAACAACTCTTTATCTGAAAATGTAAAAAATTCTGATTACGGAAAACGCTTTCAAGAGTATCTAAACAAAATTAAAAGCAAATAATATTTACGCTTGTTTTATTAGTACTGCTGTTTGTTACCTATGTTTGCAATAGAAGAATTTTACTTTAAAAATGATATAGAATGGCGTAATTGGCTGTCTAAAAATCATGATTCTTCTAACGGAATACATCTTATTTTTTATAAAGTAGATCATAAAAAAGAATCGATGCGTTGGGAAGAGGCTGTAAAGGTTGCCCTATGTTTTGGCTGGATAGATGCTACCGTTAAAAGTTTGGGAGATGGAAAACGCAAACAATATTTCTGCCAAAGAAAACCTAAAAGTGTTTGGAGTGCTGTAAATAAAAAGCATATTAAAAATTTAATGGCTGATGATTTAATGCATCCAAAGGGTTTAGAAATTATTGAAATTGCGAAACAAAATGGCTCTTGGACTGCTTTAGATGATGTTGAAAAGGGAATTATTCCTGAAGATTTACAAATTGAGTTTGATGCTAATAAAAATGCTTTTACTAATTTTAAAAACTTTGCACCTAGTTACAGAAAAGGATATCTGTATTGGTTACAACAAGCCAAAAGAGAAACTACAAGAAAAAACCGAATTATAGAAATAATTCGGTTTTGTAATCTTAATATTAAATCTCGTAGCAATCGATAATTGCTTATAAACCACTTATAAAATTACCATAAGGATCTTTAAATTGTGTGCCTTCTGCAAATCTATATTTGCTTAATTTTTTAAATTCAACCAACGCCCATAATACAAATTCTTTCATAAAATAAGTATCCGCTTCATTTAAGTTTGGTTGGTATTCTTTAACAAAAGCATCTAAAGGCTTCACTTTATCTAATTCTGCTTTGTACTGTTCTTCTGTAAAATCATCTAACAATTCAAAATCTTCATCAGCATTAAAAAACCAAGAAATAATGTCATCATACGGAGTTTCAGCATCTTGCTTTTCTAATTTTTTAATCTCAGGAAAGTAGTTTGGAAACAACGTTTTAACAGCATTTTTAATTAAGGTTTCTGCAACTACATGTGCACCTTCTTGTTCACCTTCGTACACCAACTCTACCTTACCTGTAATAGCGGGTATAATTCCGTCAAAATCATTTAAACGAACCATTGTTTTTTCATCACCAGAAAACAAGGCTCTTCTTTCTGCTGTACTTAATAAATTCTCAAAAGCAGAAATACTTAAACGTGCACTTACCCCACTTTTAGCGTCTACATATTCACTTTCCCTTGCTTCAAACACAATTTGTTCTAACAAATCTTTAGCTAGTTCTGGTACTGTAATAAACTCTTTTTGAGAACTTGTATTATTCGCTTCTTGTTGTGTAATCGCTTTTGCGGTTTTTATATCTGCTGGATAATGCGTTAAAATTTGCGAGCCAATTCTATCTTTTAAAGGCGTAACAATACTCCCTCTATTGGTATAATCTTCTGGGTTTGCCGTAAACACAAATTGCATATCTAAAGGCAATCTTAATTTAAAACCTCTAATTTGAATATCGCCTTCTTGTAAAATATTAAACAAGGCAACTTGAATCCTAGCTTGTAAATCTGGCAACTCATTAATTACAAAAATACACCTGTTTGCTCGTGGAATCATTCCGTAATGAATTACTCTGTCATCTGCATAAGACAATTTTAGATTTGCCGCTTTTATTGGATCTACATCACCAATAATATCTGCCACAGTTACATCTGGCGTAGCCAATTTTTCTGCAAAACGTTCATCTCTGTGCAACCAATAAATAGGTGTAGCGTCTCCTTTTTCTTTAATCAACTCAACGGCAAACCGAGAAATAGGGTTTAAAGGATCATCATTAATTTCAGAACCTTCTACTACAGGAATATATTCGTCTAATAAATTTACCATTAATCTAGCCAAACGTGTTTTTGCCTGTCCTCTTAATCCTAATAAATTAATATTATGCTTACTTAAAATAGCACGCTCTAATTCTGGAATTACGGTATTCTCGTAGCCATGAACTCCCTTAAAAACGGTTTCTTTACTCATTATTTTACGAATAAGGTTTTCTCGTAACTCGTCTTTAATAGATCTAGATTTGTAACCAGACTTTATTAATTCTCCTAATGTTTTTATATTTTCTAAATTCATGTTTTTGTTTTAGATGCAAGAAAAAAGATACAAGAAAAGAGATAGCACTCATCTTCTTTTATCTTTATTCTAGTTTCTTTTTTAACCTTTAATTCTCTTTTTTCTATTTGTTTCGTAATCTTCAAAAATCATTTCTCCCAAACCTTTTAACCCTGTATAAAATGCTTTTCCTTGATTGGCTTGTGTAAACGCTCTTACAAATTGCATTAAATACGGGTCTTGTGCAATCATAAAAGTGGTAATAGGAATATGTAATTTACGGGCTTGTTGTGCCATTGCATAACATTTGTTTACAATATACTTATCTAAGCCATTACTATTTTTATAATATTGACCATCTGGTAAACGCAAGCAACTAGGTTTACCATCGGTAATCATAAAAATTTGTTTGTTGGTATTTCTTTTTCTTCGGAGTAAATCCATTGCCAATTGCAAACCTGCTACTGTGTTGGTATGATAAGGACCTACTTGTAAATACGGTAAATCTTTAATTTTAATAGCCCAAGCGTCATTACCAAAAACAATAATATCTAACGTGTCTTTTGGGTAACGCGTAGTTATTAATTCTGCCAACGCCATGGCAACTTTTTTTGCAGGTGTAATTCTGTCTTCGCCATACAAAATCATAGAATGACTAATGTCTATCATTAAAACAGTGCTCATTTGACTTTTATGCAGCGTTTCTTCTACCACCAAATCATTTTCGGTTAAATTAAAATTATCAATTCCGTTATTTATTTGAGCATTTCTAATGCTTTCTGTCATTGATACTTTGTCTAACGAATCTCCAAATTGATAATTTCTAAAGTCTCCTGTATGTTCATCTCCAATTCCGGGAGATTTACTTTTATGATTTCCAGAACCACTTCTTTTTATGTTACCAAAAATATGTTTTAATGCTTGCTGTCTAATGGCACGTTCTGTTTTCGGAGTAATTTTTGTTCCTCCGGTTCCATCACCTTTTATTTCTTCTTTTATATATCCTTTCTTCTTTAAATCTTCAATAAAATCATCAATGGTATAATTCTCATCCGTTAATTTATACTCTTTATCTAAAGAACGTAACCAATCAATGGCTTCATCAAAATCGCCAGAAGTATAGGTAATCAATTCCTTAAAAATCTCGAATAGTTTTTCGAAAGGAGATTGATTTTCTGCTTCATAGGTTTTAAAAACAAAACCTTTTCTTTTTTTGTTATTTTTCATCACTATAAAAATACGCTTTTAAGCAACGTCTAAAAAAGGATTAACATTAGTTTAATATATCTGGCTATAAGTTTGTTTTATAAAACACTAAAAAGATTCAACAAAATTTAAGTATCTTTACTTTATGTCAAGAATATTAATTACCGGAGGAACAGGACTTGTAGGAACAAGACTAACAGAAATGCTGATTGCTAAAAAGCATGAAGTAGTAATTCTTAGTAGAAACCCACAAAACAAAAACGAATTTAAATGGGATGTTTCTGCCAATTATATTGATGAAAAAGCACTCATAGATACCGATTATATTATTCATTTGGCGGGTGCAGGAATTGCAGATAAACGCTGGACAGAAGAAAGAAAGCAAGTAATTATTGATAGCCGAGTTAAAACGGCTAATTTACTTTTTAATAAAATAACTGCTCTAAATGTTCATTTAAAGGGATTTATTTCGGCCTCTGGTGTTGGCTATTACGGAGCCATTACTAAGCAAATTACTTTTGAAGAAACAGATAACGTAGGTACAGACTTTTTAGGTGATGTTTGCCAAAAATGGGAAAATGCAGCCCATCAATTTTCTAAAAAAGACATTCCGGTAACTATTTTAAGAACAGGCATAGTTTTATCTAAAAAAGGAGGTGCTTTAGAAAAAATGAAAACACCTATTATAGCTCCTTTAGGTTCTGGTAAACAATTTTTACCTTGGATTCATATAGAAGATTTATGTTTAATTTATATCAAAGCCGTAGAAGAGAACTTTACAGGAATTTTTAATACTGTTGCACCAGAACATCACACAAGTATCACTTTTTCTAAAGAATTGGCCAAAAGCATTAAAAAACCTTATTTAGGTATTGGTGTCCCTGCATTTATCTTAAAACTGTTATTCGGTGAAATGGCCAATATTCTTTTAGAAGGCAGTAAAGTTTCGGCAAAAAAAATCGAAAAGAACGGATATTCTTTTCGATTTAAAACACTTAAAAAAGCGTTAGATAATTTATAATACTTCTTAGAAAGTAGATGTAATATTTAAAGCAACCTCACTCCATGTTTTAGAAACCCCATCTGCACCTTTATGCAAATCTAAACAAGCTGTATTTAAAGAAGCTAAAGCAGCACCTGCATTCCATTTTGTAATATCCATGGTACCTGTTAAATTAAAAACATTACCAGTAATAGTATATGTAAAAGCTACTTTTTCTGTAACTCCATTCATTTTAATTTCTGCTACACCATTAGTATCATCTGTTAACAATAACTTCCCAGAAAGTAATTTGGTGTTCTCCATAATACCAAAAAAGAATTTTTTAATTTTAAAATCTCTACTTGTATCTTTTGTAAAAACACTGCTTACAGGAATTGAAAACTCAGTATTATTAATAGCTTCTTTAATAGAGTTTCCTTCTCCGCCTGAAATAATATCCACTTTTTTAAACTGACCACCAACAGGCACTTTGTCTGTAGTCTTATAAGCAACAAAGTTAATTTCGTTTTGCGCTTTCTCTAAAGAAAAAGCTGCTGTACTTTTTTTAGTTTCAATTTTATCTTCTGTTTTCTGTTCAGATTTTTTTTCTGATTTACAAGAAGAAAAGTTAAATGCTATAACCATTAATAATGATAAAATTACTACTTTTTTCATGACGTCTTTATTTATTATTATTTAAAACTACTTTTGCTAATTCTATATATTCTTTTTTTGCTTCATCAGATTTCATTCCGTTTAATTGCATCCAAGCATTTAGCTTAAAAGCATTTACAACATTATGCTCATCATTAAAAGAAAATTTATTTCCAAAGTTTGCCTGCTTATTGTACGCATAAAACTTTAACTTAATATCCGGAGCAATGGCTTTTCCTAATTTAGAAATTTTATAGAAAGCTTCATTAAACTCTTTGTCTAAATCAGATTCCATATAACTATTTTTCTGCTATTACCTGTACTCCACCCTTAACCTTGTCTCCTAAAGCAACATTTAACTTTGTACCTAACGGAAGAAAAAGGTCTACTCTAGATCCAAATTTAATAAAGCCTGCATCAGCACCTTGTACTGCGGTATCACCTACTTTTGCATAGTTAACAATTCTTTTAGCGAGTGCTCCTGCTATTTGTCTGTATAAAACGTCTCCAAAAGCTGCATTATTAACAACAACTGTAGTCCTTTCATTTTCAGTAGATGCCTTTGGATGCCATGCAACTAAATATTTTCCTGGATGATATTTACTATATTTTACTATTCCACTCATAGCATACCTTGTAACATGTACATTAATTGGAGACATAAAAATAGATACTTGTAATCTTTTTCCTTTAAAGTACTCTGGCTCTTCTACTTCTTCTATAACAACAACCTTACCATCAACAGGTGCCACTAAAACATTTTCATTTAATGGAGCCACTCTTTTAGGATTTCTAAAAAATTGTAGCACAATAACTAAAAAAGCAATAATTAAAATCTGAATAGCTTTAACCAACCACGCTATCTCTAAAAAATAGTCTGCTAGTAAAATACCTACAATTGATATTATAAACGTAATAACAATTATTTTATATCCCTCTTTGTGAAAACGAATCATACTTAAATTATAAAATTAATATACAAATATACAAATGGTGCTGCAAACAACAAACTATCTAATCTATCTAAAATACCACCATGACCAGGCATAATAGTACCACTATCTTTTATATTGGCATGTCTTTTAAATTTAGATTCTACTAAATCTCCAATAGTACCAATTACACTTACTATCACTGAAATTACTAACCAATTTACTAACGTAAAATCTAAACAAAATTTACTAATAATAAAAGCCGCAATTAGCGAAAAAACCAAACCGCCTAAAAACCCTTCTTGTGTTTTTTTAGGTGAAACGGAAACAAATAACTTTCTTTTTCCAAAATTTTTACCCACTAAGAAAGCAAAGCTATCATTTACCCAAATCATAACAAGAATGGCTATGATTAACTGTGGGTTATAAACTCCTTTATGAATAGGCAAAAGAATTAAAAAAACCATAGAAAATATGGCATACCTTATTAACAAACCTAATTTAGATCTCTCATCTGTAAAAGAGATTTCTTTTTTTGTAAATAAATTATAAATAAGAGATAAAGACGAAAGTATTGTAATTCCTAAAACAAAAACAACAGCATAGCTTTCTGGTCTTTTTAACATTAAAAACAATGTTAAACAAAAGAAAATATACCCAATAAAACCTTTAAATTTAATTAGTTTAGAAAACTCCCAAACACATAATAAACCAAATATAGCAGTTAAAATGACATACGATTCTTTCGAAAAAAGAATCGCTGATAAAAAAATTAAAACGTAAATTATGCCTGAAAGACTCCTTCTTAAAAGGTTACTCATATTATAAATCTTCTAATAGCAGCAAATATAAGTTTTTTGAGTTACTGTTACCGTAGTTTAAGAAATTATCATCACTTTTATTGATCTTATAATTTTTTACAGCAGAAATATTTGTGGGTAAATTCCCCTTGTGATGTATTTTAATACCTGTTAACCCTTGCCCCATATCTTTAACCAACTGACTTGTAGTTGCGTAAACAATAAAGTTTTGTGGCATTTCAGATAACTTTGTACTTTTTAACTGTCTTGAAGAAAATAAAATATCGCCATTATCTGCTATTAAATGTTCGCAATTTAAGAAAACAGGAATCTCTGAATTAAAATTTTTATATATTGTTACATCTTCTTTATTAAAAAAAGAAGCTAGTTCATTATCTAAAAGCGTTAATTGTTTCCAATTATTCTCTTTTAAAATGTTTTTTAAGTTATCTATAACTTCAGATTCCTTTAAACAATATAAAAACTTACCTCCTTTTTCTACAAAATTATGCACGAACAAGTCGTCCAAAGAAAGATCTACTTCTTGTTTTTGGATTTCCTTATCTTCCGTAACCGGTATATTGAATAACTTTTTAAAAAAATTCATTTAATAAATATTTTATTTAAACCAACTATCCTCGAGGCATCGCTTCGAGGATAATTCATTTTATTTTGAAATTAAGATCAAAATCAAAAATCTGTATTTTAAAATACTTGTTTTCAAAGTAATTAATCACAACAGAAACACCGAAGTATTACAACAACGAATTCTTTTTGATTAAAGATATTTATTTTTCAGTAGTAGGCTCTACAGAAGTAACATCTTTCTTTTCTTCAATTATTTCAGCTTGAACATCATCAAAAGGTCTTTTTCCAAATATCTTTTCTAAATCATTTTTAAAGATTACTTCTTTTTCTAATAATAATTCAGCCAAAGTGGTTAACTTATCTCTATTATCCCCTAATATTTGAATCGCTCTTTCGTATTGCGCTTCAATCATTTTAGAAATTTCTTTGTCGATGCTCTTTGCAGTATCCTCACTATAAGGTTTTACAAAACCATCGTTACCAGAAGAATCATAATAGGTAATATTCCCTAACTCTTCATTTAATCCATAAACGGTAACCATAGCTCTTGCTTGTTTGGTTACTTTTTCTAAATCACTTAAAGCTCCTGTAGAAATCTTATCAAACATTACTTTTTCTGCAGCTCTACCTCCCATGGTAGCACACATTTCATCTAACATTTGCTCTGTTTGCACAATCATTCTTTCTGCTGGCAAATACCAAGCAGCTCCTAAAGATTGACCTCTTGGAACAATCGTTACTTTTACCAATGGAGCAGCGTGTTCTAACATCCAACTAATGGTTGCGTGCCCTGCTTCATGAAAAGCAATTACTTTTTTCTCACTTGGCGTAATTACTTTGTTTTTCTTTTCTAAACCTCCTACAATTCTATCTACAGCATCTAAGAAATCTTGATGATGTACTGCTTTTTTACCATTTCTGGCAGCAATTAAGGCAGCTTCATTACACATATTAGCAATATCTGCTCCAGAAAAACCAGGCGTTTGTTGTGCTAAGAAACCAATTTTAACATCTTCTGCTAATTTTAATGGTTTAATATGAACTTCAAAAATTTCTTTTCTTTCGTTGATATTAGGTAAGTCTACATAAATTTGTCTATCAAAACGACCTGCACGCATTAACGCACTATCTAAAACATCTGCTCTATTGGTTGCTGCTAATACAATAACATTTACATCGGTACCAAAACCATCCATTTCTGTTAGTAATTGATTCAACGTATTTTCACGCTCATCATTACCACCCGTCATACTGTTTTTACCACGCGCTCTACCAATAGCATCAATTTCATCAATAAAAATAATAGAAGGCGATTTTTGAGCTGCTTGCTTAAACAAATCTCTTACACGAGAAGCACCTACACCTACAAACATTTCAACAAAATCTGAACCAGATAAAGAGAAAAAAGGAACATCTGCTTCACCAGCAACGGCTTTAGCCAATAATGTTTTTCCTGTTCCCGGAGGGCCTACTAATAAAGCTCCTTTTGGTATTTTACCTCCTAAAGAGGTATATTTTTCTGGGTTTTTTAAGAAGTCTACAATTTCCTGTACCTCTTCTTTAGCTCCTTCTAAACCTGCTACATTTGCAAACGTAGTTTTTACTTTAGTGTCTTTATCAAATAATTTAGCTTTCGATTTTCCGATGCTAAAAATTTGACCGCCACCACCAGATCCACCAGCGCCACCAGACATTCTTTTCATAAAAAACAACCAAACTCCTATTAATATAATGAATGGTAAAAAGCCTAAAATAGTATCAAAAATACTTGTTTTATTCTCGTTTTTTATATCAAAATCTAAACCATTTTCTTGTCTTGATTTTTCTATATTATTTTCAAAATTTTGTAAATCACCAAAATTATAATCATAAAAAGACGATCCTTGTGTATAAAAAGCAGAATTAATTGTCTTTCTGTATCGCTCTTTCTTTTGAGCCTCTTTTTTGATATAAATTTGAGCGATATTGTTATTTAAAACAACAATTTTAGAAATATCGTTCTCTTTTAAAATCTCATTAAACTCATTTTTTGAAATGCTTTTAGTAGCTAAATCTCCGCTACTAAAAAACTGAAAGGCCATTATTATAACAAATATTGCACCATATATCCAATACGCATTAAACTTAAATTTAGGCATATTCGAATTACTATCTTTCTTTAAATCACTCATTTACTTAAAAAATAAAAAAATTAAACTGATTTTATCTCTGTTATTTTTGCATCACCCCAAAGACTTTCTATATCATAATACTCTCTAATGTGTTTTTGAAAAATATGAACAGCAACGTTTACATAATCCATTAAAACCCACTCAGAGTTTGTTTGTCCTTCTATGTGCCAAGGTTTGTCTTTAAGCTCTTTGCTCACTATTTTCTGAATAGAACCAGCAATTGCATTTACTTGTGTATTTGAGTTACCAGAGCAAATTATAAAATAATCGCATACAGTATTCTCTATATCTCGTAAGTCTAATAATTGAATATCTTCCCCTTTAACTTCATCAATCCCTTTAATAATTAAAGCAATTAAATCATCTGCACTTACTTGTTTTTTTGTCATTAACTTTTTTCTATATTTAACGCAAAGTTATTATTTTTTTGCGAGTATTTTATGTATTATTACAGTTGTTTACACTTTATTTAACACTTGAAAATAATCAAACTTAGTGCCACCGATTCTACAAATTCTTTTTTAAAGGATTTATCTCAAAATTCTCCCTTAGAGAATTTTACTACTGTTGTTGCCATAAACCAAACCAACGGAAGGGGTCAGCAACAAAGTAAATGGGTATCTGAACCTTATAAAAACCTAACGTTCAGCACTTTTATCTCTTTTAAAGATTTAAAAGTATTTCAAAAAAAATATTTAAATTTTGCTATTTCCTTGGCTATTTATGATGTTTTATTGACTAAAAATTTAGCTAAAATTGCTATAAAATGGCCAAACGACATTCTGTCAGCAACCCATAAAATTTGTGGAATTTTAATAGAAAATACTTTTTCTGGAGATAAAATTAAGAATTCTTTTATAGGAATTGGCCTAAATGTGAATCAAGAAATTTTTCCGGAGCACCTAACTAACGCCACATCTTTAAAATTAGAAACCGGTTTAGAATACAATTTAGATCGTTTACTAAATACTATTTTGGTTGCATTTCAAAAAAATATAAAATTATTAGAAAGGCAAGAATTTGATTTTTTAGAAGAGCGATACCTCAACGTTTTATACAAAAAAAACACCCCTACTATGTTTAAAAATAGTAAGGGCGAAATTTTTATGGGTATTATTTTCGGAATTTCGTATCACGGAAAACTACAAATTCAATTAGAAGATGATCGCATCCTAGAATTCGGAATTAAAGAAGTTTCTTTTCTTTAAAGCTTTCCGATATTTTCTGTAAGGGTATCTACAAATTTAGTCAATGGTTTTTTTATCATCATTGCCATCATAGCATTAAACTCACCATCAAATTTTAAAGATACTTCCGTTTTATTTTCTGACAACTCATTAATATCCGCAGACAATGTAAAAGGTAATTTACTACTTGCTGCCCCTAAAGTAATGTTAGAAAATTCTGTTTTTTCTTTTAACACCAATCTAATTTCTGGCATCCCCGGTAATCCAAATATAAAAGAATCTCCATCTACCTCAAACTTTTGAATGTTCTCTGGCATTATTTCTTTAAAATTCTTCAAATTTGTAAAAAAAGTAAATACTTCTTCGGCAGATTTATCTATGGTTACTGTATTTCCGTTAATATTCATCTTTTTTATTTTATTGTTTCCAGGTACTCGGACTTTTTCTCCAATCGTTTAACGTAATCAACTCCTTATCAGTAATATAATTACTATCTAAAGCTTGTTCTAACAAGTTTTCGTAACTACTTAACGTAGTTAACCCTACATTTTTTTCTTCAAAATTCTTAGTTGCTACATCAAATCCGTAAGAAAAAATAGCCACCATACCTTTTACAACAGCACCTGCTTCTTTTAAAGCATCTACCGCATTTAAGCTACTGTTACCTGTACTTATTAAATCTTCAATAACTACAACATTTTGCCCTCTTTCTAAATGCCCTTCAATTTGGTTCTTTCTACCATGTTTTTTTGGCTCTGGCCTTACATAAATAAAAGGAACTCCTAATTCTTGAGCCACTAAAACTCCAATTGCAATTGCACCGGTAGCAACACCAGCAATTACATCTGGTTTACCATATTGTAACTCTACAATTTTTGCAATTTCTTCTTTTAAAAAAACACGAACTGGAGGATAAGATAGCGTTATTCTGTTATCACAATATATTGGAGATTTCCAACCTGATGCCCAATTAAAAGGGTCATTGGGGCTTAACTTTATTGCTTTTATTTGCAATAAAAGTTCAGCTGTTTTTTTTGCCGTATCTTTGTTTAAAATCATATCGCAAATGTATAAAGTTTTTGTAAATGATACGCCAATAATTATCACTTCTTCTTCAAAAAAAGAAAATATTTTTCCTGTTTACAACTTTAAGAATGTTCTTTTTGATGATATCATTCATAAAATAAACAACAAAGAGCTAAAAGGCATTAATTTATATAGCACTGACTTAGAGAATGATTGGAAATCTTTTTTAAGTAATATGAAGGTAATTCCCGCCGCAGGCGGATTGGTGCTAAACCCCAAAAAAGAAATTCTATTTATTTTTAGAAATGGCGTTTGGGACCTACCAAAAGGTTGGGTAGAAAAAGGAGAAACCATAAAAACAGCCGCTATTAGAGAGGTAGAAGAAGAGTGTGGCATTTCTAACTTACACCTTATAAAACCTTTAGTAACCACCTACCATATTTATTTTCATAAAGGAATAAAGCTAAAACAAACCTATTGGTTTTTAATGTCTTCGGATGATCAAAAAGAATTAACACCTCAATTAGAAGAAGGAATAACCCAAGTTACCTTTAAAAACGAAGCTAAAACCAAAGAGGCACTGGCAAATTCTTATGCAAATATTCAATTAGTGTACGATACTTACAAAGAAGGATAGTTTTTTAAAAAAACCTTCTATCTTTGCCGACTCGAAAAAATCAACCAATTATGACTGAGTTTATTAGAAAAATTTTACCAAATGCAAAAGATGATGTCCTTGCAGGAATAACCGTTTCCCTAGCAATGATACCAGAAGTTGTCGCTTTTGCTTTTGTGGCACAAATAAGTCCTATTGTAGCTTTATTTGGTGCTTTTGTGGTAGGAATTATTTCTGCTAGTTTTGGTGGAAGACCCGGATTAATCTCTGGTGCTGCAGGTGCTGTTGCTGTTATTTTTGTGCATATGATACAAGAAGGACACGCAAAAGGCTTGTTATTTGACAATCCTGTAGAAAATATGGGCTACTTTTATCTTTTAGCTGCCGTAGTATTAATGGGAATTATACAAATATTTGCAGGTGTTTTTAAGTTAGGAAAATTTGTACGTTTAATTCCACATCCTGTAATGATGGGCTTTGTAAATGGTTTGGCCATTGTTATTTTTATGGCACAATTAGGCATGTTTAAAGAAAACAAAAAAGATTTCTTCGGACAAAATATGCGTAAAACCGAATCGAAAGAATTGGTCTATAATGTATCTAACAACCAAGTAAAAGATATAATGTCTGGTACCGTTTTATTTACTATTGATGGAAAATCAATAAAAAACAAAGCCACCAACCAAGAAGTATTTTTTGTGTCTGACGGACAAGTATTTGATGCAAAAACTAAAAAAGTTGTTTTTAATGCTTCCGATGAGGGTTTTTATTCAGTAAAAGATAGCGGTGTTGTAAAAACAACTATGCAAGGAAAAACCTTATATATAATGATTGGTTTGGTATTATTAACCATGCTAATTGTTTGGGGATTGCCTAAATTAACTACAAAAATACCTGCTGCATTAACAGCCATTTTAATCGTTACTCTAATTTCTATTTTTAGCGGATTGGGTTCTATTAATGTTGGCGATTTTATTAGAGATGGTGGTGGCGCTGGTTTAAATGGAATTGCAGAACTTTCTAAGAATTTAAATGTTTTAGAATTGTGGAGCAACCTTCCTTTTAATTTAGATACCTTAAAGTTTATTGCTCCTTATGCCTTTTTAGCAGCATCGGTTGGTTTAATAGAAACGTTAATGACCATGAATTTAGTGGATGAATTAACAGAATCTAGAGGTAACGGAAACAAAGAGTGTATTGCGCAAGGTGCAGGAAACATTGTAAGTGGTGCCTTTGGTGGAACTGGTGGTTGTGGTATGATTGGACAAACCGTAATTAATATCAATGCTGGCGGACGTGGACGTTTATCGGGCGTAATGATGGCATTAACACTATTAACTTTTATTTTATTTGCAGATAAATATATAGAGCAAGTGCCCATTGCAGCGCTTGTTGGTGTAATGTTTATGATGGTGATTGAAACTTTTGCTTGGTCTAGTTTTAGAATTTTAAAGAAAATACCAATGGCAGATGCTTTTGTATTAATCATTGTTTCTGCAGTAACAGTTTTCTTTGATTTGGCCATTGCCGTATTTGTAGGGGTTATTATTTCTGCTTTATCTTTTGCTTGGACAAGTGCTAAGAAAATTAGAGCTAGAAAACGTTTTAAAGCAGACGGAACAAAAATTTACGAAATTTGGGGTCCTTTATTCTTTGGAAGTATTACCGAATTTAATGAAAAGTTCGATATTAAAAACGACCCAGATGTTGTAGAAATAGATTTTGTAGAAGCACGTGTTACAGATCATTCTGCCATAGAAGCTATTTTTAATTTGGTTGAAAAGTACCAAGCAGCCAACAAAAAAATCACCTTAAAACACTTGAGTGAAGATTGTAAATTGTTATTGTTTAAATCGAGCCCAATATTTCAGGAAATCATTATAGAAGATATCGATGATCCTCGTTATCACTTAGCTGCAAACCCAGAAGATTTTCCTAAACCTTTAGGTGAGTATAAGTTTTAATGGGAAATAATTTCTATAAAAAATGAGTTCTTTTAACTGCTTTTTTAGCGGAGTATAAAGAAACAAATTCTAAATCTTTTAAAAAAATTTCATACAACGATGCAATTAGATATTTTCTAATTGCATCGTTTTTGTTTTCACCTAATTCATTACCTAAATGAACACCTTTCTTGTAGATAGCAAATAATGTATCTTTTTTATTATTTATTTCACAACCATTAATATCATAATAAATATCAGCTTCCTGGTCATACCAATCTGTCCAATAAAACCACTCGTCCTTTGTATTAAAGGTTAATAGCTCTTCTTTCCAATCTAATCCTAAACCCTCAATATAGAATTTAGCTTGTTCTTCGGTTTCGCAATAATATTCTCCATCATTGAAACAATAACCTTCATTCATTCCTTTCCCGTTAAAATTAGTTACTCTAGCATATTTTTTCATGTTTAAATATTTTTTCAAAGATACAAAATGATACATATTGTATGTTGATTAACGCATACAATATGTATAGTTTAGATTGATGGTAAATAAATTTCTTTTAAAAGAATTTGGAATAAGAATTAGAGAGTTAAGACTCGAAAACAAACTAAGTCAAGAAAAACTTTCTTTCAAAACAGGATTTCATAGAACTTATATTGGTATGATTGAAAGAGGCGAAAGAAATATATCTCTAACCAATATTGCTGTATTTTCAAAAGTTTTTGAAATGGAGATTTCAGATTTATTAAACTTTAAAAATCAAAATTCAAAACTAAGTTTTAATGATTATCAACTTAAAACTGATAGTTAAATGAAAAGAGCATACTACAGTAATACAATTTCAGAGTTTTTAACTGAAGATTCAAATTCAGTTTTAGGCCAATTAAGCTTAAACCATAGTAATCGTTCGTTAGAGGATTTACAAAAAAATGCTTGGGTTAAACAGATTGAAATTCTTAAGAGTGAGTTAACTGGAATTAGAGGTTCAATTTATTTTGAATTTCAAATTCCTAGAATGGGAAAACGTGTTGACAACATAATAATTGTTGATGATTGTGTTTTTGTAGTCGAATTTAAGGTCGGTGATAATACATATGGTAAACATGCAGAATTACAAGTAATAGACTATTGTTTAGATTTAAAAAATTTCCATGAAGGCAGTCATTTTGTTAAATTAATTCCAGTACTAATTGCAACAAATGCTGAATGGTGTTCAACTAATACAGAAAAAGTAATAGAACATTATCAAGTTGCAAAATGTAACAAATCTGGAATCAGAGAAATAATTGAGAAATTTACTCAGTATCCGAGGGATGAAATAAATATTGAAATTTGGGAGAATTCAATATATAAGCCTACACCAACAATAGTTGAGGCAGCTCAAGCACTATACAAAGGACACAAGGTTGAGGAGATATCTCGCCATGATTCAGAAAAAATAAATCTAAACAAAACTTCTAATTATATAAATGAAGTCATAGATAATTCAAAGCTAAATAATAAAAAATCAATTTGTTTTATTACAGGAGTACCAGGAGCAGGAAAAACATTGGCAGGCTTAAGTATTGCAAATGAAAGAATGCTCGCAAATGAGGATGAACATGCAGTTTTTCTTTCAGGAAATGGTCCATTGGTAGATGTTTTAAGAGAAGCTTTAGCTAGAGACTTTGTTTTAACAGCTGCAGAAAGTGGTCAACGAGTTACTAAAGATGAAGCTAAAAGAAAAACAAGTACTTTTATTCAAAACATTCATCATTTTAGGGATGAATATATAAAGTATAATGTTAAGCCTACCGAAAGAGTTGTAGTATTTGATGAAGCTCAAAGAGCATGGACTAATAAGCAAGTTAGTTCATTTATGAAAAGAAAGAAAGGTATTGAAGATTTTGATATGTCTGAACCAGAATTTTTGATTGATGTTATGAATCGTCATAAAGATTGGTGTACAATTATATGTTTAATTGGTGGAGGACAAGAAATAAACACAGGAGAAGCAGGTCTTGAGGAATGGGTTAGTGCTTTTCAAAAAAACTACAACGACTGGGAGATTCATTTTTCAAATTCTATTGTCAATAGTCCTAATTATATAAAATCTGAAACTCAAAGAAAGTGGTTGAATAGAAATGGAATTTCTGAAACGGATTTACATTTAGCGGTTTCAGTGCGCTCTTTTAGGTCAGAAAAAGTATCCGAATTTGTTCACGAACTATTGGAATTAAATTTAGAAACAACAAAAAAACTATATTCAGACATTAAAAATGATTTCCCTATTTACATTACACGAGATATAAGAGTAGCTAAAAAATGGCTAAGAGAAGAAAGTAAAGGGACAGAAAGAACTGGTTTAATAGCATCTTCTGGAGCCAGAAGACTTAAAGCTTTAGGGTTTGATGTTAAAAATGAAATATCTGCTCCTTATTGGTTTTTAAACTCAAACGATGATATTAGGTCTTCCTATTTCTTAGAAGATATAGCTACAGAATTTGATATACAAGGTTTAGAAATAGATAGGACTTGTTTAATTTGGGGAGCTAATTTTCATATTGATAATAACGAATGGAAATACCAAAATTTTAAAGGAACAAAATGGCAAAACATAAAACAAGAAGTAAGTAAAAATTATCTTAAAAATACTTATAGAGTTTTATTAACTAGAGGAAGACAAGGTATGATAATTTTTATACCTGAAGGTTCGGAAATAGACCATACAAGACCTAAAATTTTTTATGATGGTACTTATAATTACTTAAAAAAAATAGGTATAGTAGAATTATTTTGATTCATCCCTAAAATAATATTCCGTTAAATTAAAATACTCCCCCCTCAAAAACCCCACAAAAAAAACTTTAAACACGTTTTCCTATATCATTAATACAAGCTTTACAACTAAGAAAACCATTTTAAACATCTAAGTTGCTCTACTCCTTATCTAAAAAACAAAAAATAGATTCTTCAATTGAAGAACAACAACTATTTAACGTGCATACTCTTAAAACCATCTTCAACATCCGCAGTTCTTAAAGCCGGAACAATTTTATAATATTTTTTAATAAAGGCCACTTGTTTTGCATTAACCGCAGGTAAAGGCACAATCCCTACCGTCCAGAAAAAACTATCTTTTGTGGGAGAATTATAAGCAAAAGCACCTTCTATATGTTGGTTATATTCTAAACTCATGCTCGAATTTACATTTGGTTGTACAATATTTTTAAGCTTTAAAATACTGGTTTTGGTATTCGTTTTTTTTATGGTGGTGTAGTTGCTCAATTTTAATTCGGTTAAAAAAGGGACCAAACTTAGCAATAAACTTATATAGGTAAATAACACAATTATTTTTTCTTTTTTAAAAAACCAAACGCAAATTTGCATGGAAAAAAACAACATATAAAAAAAGAAAAATCGGTATTGAGGAGAAAAAATCCACGCCAATACAAAATGTAAAACTCCAATTATGTACAAGATAAAAACGGATTTTTCTTTACTTTTTAGAAACCATAAAAAAGGAAAAGAGAGTAATAAAGTTGTAAAAATAATATTGATTATTCCATTAAATTTAAAAGAGGTAACCCAAGCAATAAACAATTGATATGTAGAAAGGTTTTCTAATTCTTGATAATCAAAAGCAGCACTATACGTACCCACTTTAAACAAATGAATCAATTCTTTAGGCACTTTCCAATCTACATTTAAAACATCAAAATTTTCTAACGGATATAATAAATAACCTGTAAGAATTACATTTTTAATCAAAAATAAAAACAGTACAAAAACAGAGAAAAGAATGGGTTTTACTAGATTCGGTTTTAATGTTTTAAAATGCTTAACAACTAAAATTAAAGGCAACAACACCAAAACACAAGTGGTGATTTTTATGACACACAAAAAAATTGTGAGCAATAGCACAATACTAAAACTAGAAAAGTCTATGGCTTTATAATGCTTTATAAAAAGGAAAAATAACAACTGACTTATTAAAAATACCGATAAATCTGGTGAAGGTGCATTGATAAAAAAAATAAGAAAAGGCAGACTTATTAAGACGCTACCTATATACAATTGGTTTATTTTTTTACTTGTTTTAAAATGATGTAATTGTTGAAAGCAGAGAAAAGAAAAAAGAACTAAAAAGTAACCGTTTAAATCATTAAAAGAGGTTTCTAAAAACGGAAAAGAAAATGCCGCTTGTAAAATATGCCAACTAGAGGTTTGTGCAAAAAAGATATGTAAATTTCCCAATCCTTTAACAAATCCGTATTCATTTAACCATTTTATGGTTTGTATATAATAACTCTCATTATCAAAAATAGCAGGCGTAACCGACGACATTGCCAACGCAGCAACACTAATAAAAATAATACACAATTTATAAGTGTTACTAAATAAAAGCCAACATTTTTTAAACTGAATGAGATGTACTTTAACGTCTTTTTTTAACAACCAAATTACTGCCATTGTTACACTAGCCATGAAGCCGTAAAAAACAAGATCTAAAGCAAAGAAAAAAGCATACACCCAACTAAATAATGTTATGGAAAATAGTCCTAAAATATGGTGAATGGTAAAGTTTTGATTCTCAATTTTAAATAGTTTTTTTAATAAAAACCCAAAGCTTAAGGAGGAAATGAAAATATAAATCCAATTAACTAAAATTAAAAGCATGTGTTTTTTAAAATTGATTTTACAGACTACAAGTTACGAATAAAATAATTTTCTACTTCGTTAAATATCCAATTGTTCTCGACTCCGCTCGAACGGATAACTCTTTAAAAAATTTGATTCCATAGATCCATCGTAAACATAGGTTTTGTGTTATAAAAATGAATCCAATTTAAATAGTCAACCCATTTATAAACATCCGCTAGTACGAGCGAGACGCTCGTACTAGCATTGCATTGGATTTGAAATTAAAGTAATTGTAAATATTAAAAACCTAAAACAAAATACAAACTGGCATTGGCGCAGCAACTTCACTAACAAAAGTTAATGTACCCGTTGTAGCATCTCTTTTAAAAGAAACAATATTATCTGTATCTTGATTAGCAACTAATAAAAACTGTTCATCTGGAGACAGTGAAAAATTACGAGGATGTTTCCCTAAAACAGGCTCGTAACCAATTGTTTTTAAAGTTCCGTTTTCTGAATTAACGGCATACATCACAATAGATTCGTGTCCGCGGTTAGAAGCATATAAAAATTTTCCGTCTTTGGTTATATGAATATCTGCTGCCTTGCTAAACGCTGTAAAGTCTGATGGTAAAGTAGCAATTGAAAAATCTACAAAATATTTTCCGTCTTTTTCTTTTACCAAAGAAACCGTATTGTCTAACTCATTTAATACGTAAATCCATTTATTATTTGGATGAAAGGTTAAATGTCTTGGTCCTGCTCCGTCTTCCATTTTTAAAGATTTTTGAGCCGTAGCAACTAGTTGATTTGTGTGTGTATCAATTGTAGAAAACAACAATTCGTTGGTTCCTAAATCTACAGAAATCACTTCTTTTTTAGCTGGATGAAACCAAGCTGAATGTGCATGAGGTCCTTTTTGTCTTTCTGTGGTACCTTTACCAACATGTTGTTGCACATCTAATAATGTAGATAATTTACCAGAAGCATCTGCTTTTAACAAACCTACGCTTCCGCTTCTGTAATTTGCAGTTACTACATAATTATCATCATTTACAGCCACAAAACAAGGTCCAGAACCACCACTTTTTTCATTACTGATAAGTTGCAAAGCATCTTTTGTTATTTTAAAAGACTTTACATACCCAATGCCGTTTGCATCTGTTTCACCAACAGAAAAAAGTGTTTTTTTATCTTTAGATTTCACTAAAAAAGTAGGGTTTATAGTTTCTGCAACCAAGCCTATTCTTGTTAATTTTCCTTCTTCAGAAATTTGATATTTATAAATTCCTTTAGAATCTTTTTTGGTATACGTACCTACATAAAAAGTAGTCTCCATAGTCTCATTTTTTAGGGATGCTTTTTTACCTGTTTCAGATTTACATCCGAATAAAAATATTGATACTAAAAACAGCGATAACAATTTCATAAATTAAAATATTTTAAAAATAGGCAAACGTAAGTGTGCTAATTCGTAATGAGGTGATTGTTTGTAAACAAAATTCAGTTGTGCTTTTGCGTTATTAGCAAACGCTGTATCTGTCTTTAGTTTTTCTAAAAACTCTTTTTTTATGGTTGGATTCTGAGCTAAAAAGTCTTCTGCAATATCTTCGAAAACATAGGCAGAATAGCCTTCTTTTTGTTGTAAAATGGTATCAAAAAAATTCCAATTAAAAAAAGAATCTGTTGCTGCTGCCTCTAAGGTTTCTAACAAATAACGAACACCCTTTTGATGGGTATCAATATATACATCTCCTTTTCTAAATTTAAAATTCTGTGTGGATGCTTTTACCGAAGTATTAGCATGTAAATAATGCCCTTCGTAAGCTGTTTTACTCGTTTCAAAATTATCTATATGATTTACTTCCACAGCAATTACCGTATCGTTTTTAAAACGTGAAAATTTAATATTATTATTTTTTAATCGTTCTAACACTTTATGCCAACCTTGTTGTAAAACATACGCTTTTGGAATTTTTACAGTCTTTGTGGCTACAAAATTATTGTAATATTTTACAGGCTCGGTATACGGTTTTGATTTATCGTAAAACAAGCGTTGCCCTGTGGTTACCTTACTATCTATATATTCGCCTTCGTATCCTTTAAATTGTAATTCTGTAGAATTTTTTGCATCAACCTTAAAAACTATCGGATATGTTTCTTGTGCCAATACCTCATCCACAGCATTTGCTCTTAATTCTTTAATTTTTACGCCATTTTTTTCTGTAAAGTCTAAAGCAGAAAACAGCAATTGATACGTTTGTGCTACTCTTGTTTTATACGGTTTTAACATGTGTGTTTCTACCATTAAACCTAAGGTGTTAAATAAGGTTGTGTAGCCTGTAGAATATCTTGGTGAGTCGAAAAACTGAGACCAACCTTCTTTTGGAGTTGTACCCCAAACATTTACATAAGGCGTAATTGCAATGCCTTTATTTTCTAGTGATTTCTCTAAACTCGGACGCATATTCTCTTCTATAAAAGTCCCTAAATTACCGCCTAATTTATTGTGTTGTGTAAATAAATGAGTAATGGCATATTGATAATCGGCACCGTTACTTACGTGATTATCAATAAAAACATCAGGATTTACAGTATGAAAAATATCAGCAAAAGCTGCCGCATTTTTTGAGTCTTGTTTGATAAAATCTCTATTTAAATCGTAGTTTCTAGCATTTCCTCTAAAACCATATGATTTTGGTCCGTTTTGATTTGCTCTCGTGGCTGAATTTCTATTTAAAGAACCACCAATATTATACACAGGAATGACACAAATAATGGTGTTTTTATACTTTTCTTTTAACGAATCGTTCTGTACAAGATCTCTAAGCAACAACATAGAAGCATCAATTCCGTCTGATTCTCCGGGATGAATTCCGTTGTTAATTAAAACCCTATTTTTTGGTAAGTGCTTAATTTCATCCACATTAAAAACACCCTCGTTACTATAAACCACCAAATGCAACGGCTTGCCCGAATCTGTTTCTCCGAAAGAAAATAATGAAATGGCTGCATACTCTTCTGCTAAATCTTTGTAATAAGAAATTACATCTTTGTATTCTGGAGTTTCGGTTCCGTTTGATGTTTCAAAAAGTGTTGTAAAATTTTTAGGTGCTTTTGATGAATTATCACAAGAAATCATCAATAATAAAACAGCCGACAACAGTACTTCTTTAAAATAATAACGCATATTTATTTAACTCTTACCGGTTTGGGTACTAATTTTGTATAATCTCCATTGTTTCTAATTACATCTCTAACAATAGATGATGATATATAAGATGTACTTGCTGCCGTAAGTAAAAATACTGTTTCTATAGGTGCTAAATCTCTATTGGTGTGGGCAATTGCTTTTTCGAATTCGAAATCTGCGGGGTTTCTTAAGCCTCTAAAAATAAAATCTACATTGTTTTTTTGGCAAAAATCTACCGTTAACCCTTCGTAGGTTACTACTTTAATTTTTGGTTCGTGCGCAAAACAGTCTTCAATAAACTTTTTACGTTCCTCTAAAGAAAACATGTATTTTTTATCGGCATTGATACCAATGGCAATAATAAGTTCATCGAACAATTTGACACCGCGCTCTATAATATCATAATGACCTAATGTGATTGGATCAAATGATCCTGGAAAAATTGCTCTTTTCATTCTATTGAATTTGATTTTTTTGATGTTTTAGACACATGAAACACGACTGACAATGTATACTTTAAAATTCTTATCTTAAAATAGTATCACTTGTCTAACGAATCTATGAAATTTGATATTTTTTGTTGTAATTTTTGGATTCTTTTTTCAAAATCGATAAAAGTTTCATTAGAAATAAAGTTTAAATTATTACATATTATAAGTTGAGTTTCCCATTCAAAAGCAGAACCTAAACTATGCTCTAAAAAAGTAACAAAATGTTTATTTGTTCTTTTACTTGTCCCTTCAGATATATTTGAAGGAATAGAAACAGCACATCTATTTAATTGACTAATCAAACCAAACCTCTCGTAATCTGGCAATGTTGAAGTGAATTTATAATTTAAAGTAACTAATTCTATTGCCTCTTGCCAAATTTGTAACTTTTTAAAATTATGTCTTTTCATAGCTTTCTTATTTTAACGTTATAAATATTTTTGTCTCTTACTGTTAAAACATCCTGACTCAAATCCACAACAGTGATCATCATCTTGTTTCATGGTTCAAAAACATCTTGTCTCTAAAAACGCTATTTTAATGCCGATTCTATAGCGTTATCAAATAGTTCTTCTAATGATATTCCTGCTACTTGTGCTTGTTGTGGTAAAATACTATTTTCTGTTAAACCTGGTACTGTATTCATTTCTAAGAAATGTGGTTCTCCATTTACCAAAATATATTCTGAACGTGAAAAACCAGACATATTTAAAATTGCATATACTTTTTTAGCAATTTCTTCTACTTTTATTTTTGCACTTTCTGATATTCTTGCTGGAGTTATCTCTTGTGATTTTCCTTCATATTTAGCTTCGTAATCAAAGAAATCATTTTCTGTTACTATTTCTGTAATTGGCAACACTTTAATTGCTCCTTTATATTGAATGACACCCACAGAAACTTCGGGTCCGTCTAAAAAAGATTCAATTAAAATTTCTGAATCTTCTTGATACGCTTTTTCTAAAGCAGGCAACATTTCTGCTTTTGTATGCGCTTTAGAAATACCGTAACTAGAACCTGCATTATTGGGCTTTACAAAACAAGGCAAACCAACTTTACTAATTATAGCATCTACATCTACAACATCTCCTTTATTTAAATACACAGACACAGCTGTTTTAATGCCATATTCTTTTACCACACTTAACGTATCTCTTTTATTAAAAGTTAAGGCCATTTGGTAAAAAGGTGCCGAAGTATGTTTTAAATTGATCAGCTTAAAATAGGCTAATAAAGTTCCGTTTTCTCCGGGCGCACCATGAATTGCATTAAAAACACAATCGAAAGTTATTTTTTGATCACCTAACATAAAAGAAAAATCGTCTCTATTAATAGGATACTCATTATTAGCAGCATCTAAAGCAACCCATTTCTCTTTTAAAATATGAATTCGATAAGGACTGTATTTCTGTTTGTTTAAATGGTTGTACACTACATTTCCGCTGGTAAGCGAAATATTAACTTCGGATGAATAACCACCCATAACAATGGCAATGTTCTTTTTCATGGATTATAAAATAATAAAACAAATTTATCAAAATAATTATAGAAATAGCAACGTTTAGTTTTTATATCTTTGTGCGTTCTAAAAATCAAAAAATGAGTGTTTTTCAATTTATAAAAAGTAAATCTTTCTTTATACAAGTAACTATTGCCATTGTAGGTTTGTTAATCTTTATTTTTGCTCTAAAATATTGGTTAGGGTATTCTACCAATCACGATCAAAAAATTCAGGTTCCTAATTTGCATAAAATGTCTTTAGAGAATGTAGAAAACAAATTAAAAGAACTTAATTTAGATTTTATTGTTATAGACAGTGCTAGTTACAATCCAGACTATCCTAAAAAATCTGTTATTGAGCAATCGCCAGAAGCAGGAGATTTTGTTAAAGAAAAACGTAAAATTTATCTAACGTTAAACCCTTCTAAATATAGAGATGTTACCATACCAGATTTAAACGGAAAAACCAAAAGACAAGCTATTTCTCATTTAAGATCAATCGGTTTTAATATTGGTACAAACCCTATTTCTGTGAGAGATATTGGTAAAGATGTAGTACGTGGATTGCGTTACAATGGAAAAATATTAAACAAAGGAGATAAATTACCGCTAAATTCTATTGTAGATTTAGTTTTAGGTGATGGAAACGGGAATTAAATCAGTATTCAGTATTCAGTATTCAGTATTCAGTATTCAGTATTCAGTATTCAAAAATAAAAATTAAACAGTTGAAGTTTGAGATTCTTTACGGATGTCACCTAAAACTTAAAAAATAAATTTTGCAAGAAAATCAACCTCAAGATCAAGAAAACGACGACTTATACGAACATCACAGATTTACAGCTAGTGAAGGTCAAGAACCTTTAAGAGTAGATAAATTTTTAATGAACTTTGTAGAAAACGCTACCAGAAATAAAATTCAGCAAGCTGCAAAAGCAGGTAATATTTTGGTAAATGAAGTGGTTGTAAAATCGAATCATAAAGTTAAACCAAACGACGTTGTTAGAGTTGTTTTAGCATATCCACCAGCAGAAAATTTATTAGTTGCAGAAGATATTCCTTTAGATATTGTTTATGAAGATGATACTGTTATTGTAGTAAACAAACCAGCAGGAATGGTGGTGCATCCAGGACACGGAAATTATTCTGGAACCTTGGTGAATGGTTTAATTCATCATATAGAAAATTTACCAACCAATTCTAACGAAAGACCTGGTTTGGTGCATAGAATAGATAAAGATACTAGTGGATTATTAGTAGTAGCAAAAACAGAATTTGCCATGGCTAATTTATCGAAACAGTTTTTTGACAGAACTACAGAACGTTTATATTATGCTTTAGTTTGGGGAAATATAGATGAAGATGAAGGTACAATTGAAGGAAATATTGGACGTAGTTTAAAAAACCGTTTGCAAATGGCTGTTTTTCCTAATGGAGATTTTGGTAAACACGCGGTTACACATTATAAGGTTTTAGAACGTTTAACTTATGTAACTTTAGTGCAATGTAAATTAGAAACGGGTAGAACTCATCAAATTAGAGCGCATTTTAAGCATATTGGGCATACGTTATTTAATGATGAGCGCTATGGTGGAGATGATATTTTAAAAGGAACAACGTTTACCAAATACAAGCAATTTGTAAACAACTGCTTTAAAGTATTACCTAGACAAGCGCTACATGCTAAAACATTAGGATTTACACACCCTAAAACGGGAGAATTTATGCAATTTAATTCAGAGGTTCCCAATGATATTACAGAGTGTTTAGAAAAATGGAGAACGTATTCTGAGAATTCTAAAGATGTAGAATTAGACTAGAATACTTCGTTCTTATATAAAATAAAACAGCGATTTGTATTTAAATACAAATCGCTGTTTTTTATTTTCTTTTTTTTGATTAATTAACTTGTTTTTGCACACGCTTAGCACTTAAGAAATCATATAATTTATCCAATCCTTTTGCTGTATTTTTTTCGAATACTTTTTTTACTATTAAAAAAATAGCCAACTTTTTAATCGGAGATTTTGCTTCTAAATACGTTTCTAAAACTAATTTACATTTTCCAGCATCTAATGGAGTTATCACATAAAACTGATACAATTTATCTACAGGAATTGGACTCTCCGTCATTTCTCCGTAAACCAATTGCCCAGGTTTTACTTCTTTTGTAACCACCACAAAATCTAAATGCTTTTGATTAACAACACAAACATGCTCCGATCCTAACCTTGTAACTTCATTTACATGATACTTAATTTCATTAACCTCCTCTTTCCATTGTGTTCTATAAGCGTAATTAGTTAACGCTTCTAACAATTCTTCTGCCGCAACAAGAAACTCTTTTTCTACAATAAAACTCGGAGATTTGTTAAAAACAACTTTACTCGGAATAAGAAATGATTTTAATTTTAAATGACGATTATCTATTATAGAATATAAATAATCTAATTGGTTGCCATCATAACGATCATTTCCTTGTTTAAAATTATATAATTTTGATTGATAATTGCCAGACAAACCAATCGTATCTGTCAATTCTTTGCTAAACAACACATAATTGTCGCTATCAACAGAATTTTTCATGAGTCGATGCGCTTCAATAACTTGTTTCCCAAAAGGTTTTCTATTATTCTGAACAGTTAAAAATTGTAACTCGCCACAATGTGCAATAATTTTCAACTGTAATTTAGGGGCTGTAGAACAGGCATTACACGGACAAATTCTGTTTTTTTCTAACAGTTTTAAATGGCTATAAAAGGCCGTAAAGATGTGTTCTGATAAAGCCAACAACCTTTCTAAAGAAGGAATCTCATTTTCTTTATAGAAAAACAAAGCATCTCCTTCTATTTCTGCTAATTGTAACTCTTCTGTATTAGCGGCTATTAAAACTTCTAATAATTCTGAAATTACATGCTGACTGTGTTCTACTTCTGTAGTTTGAACAAATTCTGTAAAACCAGAAATATCAGGTAAAAAAAGTAAAGATTTGCCCATGCTCTGTTTGTCGATTTTAAAACTTAAAACTAACTAAAAAACAGATACAAACAATTATTATTTACATATTCGTTCTTCCTTTTCTAAATTGCAAAAAAATAACCTCGAAGATTCTCCTCGAGGTTATTTTTTTATAAAAACTTTTTTTATTTTATCTGTAAATGCTGTCCTATAGAAATTACATTATCTTTTAAAGCATTCACTTCTTTTATAGCAGCAACTGTTGTATTAAATTTTCTAGCAATAGAATACAGTGTATCTCCTTTTTTTACTTCGTAATACTTAACAACAGTATTGTTTGGGTTTGCAGCTGCTTTTAAAACTGCTTCCGTTTTAGGATCTACTTTAAAGTCTTTCTTTTTTACATTATCAAACTCATGTAACTTATAATCTTCAATAATTTTAATCAGTTTATCTGGGTATCTCTTATCCGTTGCATACCCTGCTTTTTTTAAACCTCTTGCCCATCTTTTATAATCATTAGACCTGTAATTAAACAAAAAAGCATATCGTTTTCTTTGGGTTAAAAATGCCGAATGATCATCATAAGAAGTTTCTACATATTGATATTTTCTAAAACACTCACCTTTTTCATCATCATCATGATATACACGTTCTCCTTGCCATTGTGTATGACATTTTATACCAAAATGATTGTTAGATTTTAAAGCTAATTCACTTCTACCTCTACCAGATTCTAAAATTCCTTGTGCTAAAGTAATACTAGCAGGTATATTATTTTCATGCATTTCTTTTACCGAAATAGGTGCATATTTTCTAATATAATCTAAAGTCTGTTTGTTTAAATTTGAGTTTTTCTTTATTAATTTTTTAGTAAGTTCTTTTTCATTTACAGAAGGTAATTTTACTGGTTTTGGCTCATTTAAAACAACGCCAGCACTTTTACCACCTTTACTCTTACTCGCTTTTTTACTAGAACCACAACTTGCAAACACCAATAAACTAACACAAAACACTACAACTCTTAACTTCATACACTTTTAATTATCTGCTCATTTTTCTTTTCTAAAACCTGATTAAAACCTGCAATTCCTTGAATTCCTCCTGTATGAATTGCTAAAATTTTAGTTCCCTCAGAGAAGGTATCTTTTTTAATTAAATCGATAATACCAAACATCATTTTTCCGGTATAAATAGGATCTAACAAAATACCTGTTTTATCTGTAAAATCGTTGATAAAAGTAATTAATTCTTCTGTATGTTTTGCATACCCTCCAAAATGATACCCTTTTTGTAGTTTCCAACTATCATTTTTTATGGTGTATTTTTTTATTTCTTCGGATAAAAAATTTCCTTTTAAAGCAGGGAAACCTAATACTTTCTGACGTCTTTTTAACGATTTTATCAATCCTGCTAATGTTCCTCCTGTTCCTACAGCAGCACAAACATAATCGAAGGTAGCATCTTCTTTTGTTAAAATTTCTTCACAACCATTTACGGCTAAAAAATTGGTACCTCCTTCTGGAACTAAATAAAAATCGCCCCATTTATTTTTCATTTTTTCAATGAAACCAAAAGATGATTTTTGTCTGTATAATTCTCTAGACACAAAATGAAATTTCATGCCATGCTCATGAGCTTCTCTTAATGTAGGGTTTTCTTCTAAAGTCTGCGTTAGGTTTTTACCCAACTCTTCGCCTCTAATAATTCCAAATGTTTTTAAGCCTTCTAATTTACCAGCAACTGCAGTTGCCAAAATATGATTAGAATACGCTCCACCAAATGTAAGTATTGCCTTCTTTTTAAGCTTTTTAGCTTCTTCTAAATTGTATTTTAATTTTCTAAATTTATTACCCGAAACAAAAGGGTGAATTAAATCTTCTCTTTTAATAAAGAGTTCTATCTTTTTTTCTTCTAAGATTGGGAGAAAAACTTGTTGGTTTTGAGCGATAAAATCACTCTCGAAAAAAGTATTGTTTGTGTTACTCAATGTTAAGAATTTGTTAGCACAAAAATAACAGATATTATTTTGTTACCTACACAATATTTACTTTTTAAAGTTAAAATTAAAAGTCCGTACTGTTTTTTAACTAAAACACCATAAAAAACTACAAGACAACACTTTAAAAACACTATTACTTTTATAATTCTTAACTATTTACCTTCTCACAAAAAAAAATAGCCTACAAATAGCATAAAACTCCCTAAAACAAAAAAATAACGAACTCAATTTTAAGATTCGTCATCTTACCATTTTCAAAGCTATCTCTTTTAAAAGTATAAATAAGTTTATTTTCTTCTTATCAGATAGGGATTTCTTTACAGTAAATTAATATCCTTTAAATACAAATTTGTTAGCCAAATTGAAATTGCTACAGGTGCAATCTAACTTACAAATGATTAAGATTCTAAAATTTTGAAACAAAAACTTTGAAGACTACCTTTTTTCTTTTCTAAAACCATCAATACGAGTGTTCAATAAAATATTACATCAAAAGACACAACATTCTTAAGCCACTATTATAAAGAAACTTAACCTAAAAACAGCAACTCTAAAAATCTTTAAAAAAACATAATTTATTTTTCAACTTTTGTAATTCGAATCAAAAAATAGTATAATTTTACTTAAAATTTATATCGCGATTATGCTTCTTAAATGAACAAATACATTGTTGCCAATCAACCTGAAAAATGGCTTTTTTCGATTGATAATATTACCGTAATTTCCTCACAAGAATATCTTACCAATCCAAAATATTCTACCATAAAAAAAGCTAGAATATTTAACCTTTGTAAAAACTACAGTTACCAATCTAAAGGATACTATGTTTCTCTTTTAGCAGAAGCAAGAGGTCATTTAGCCATACCTACTGTAAAAAACATTGTAGATTTAAAAACATTGAAACTTGTAAAAATAGTTTCAGAAGAGTTTGATGATGAAATTCAGCAAAGTTTAAAAAACATCAAATCTAGATCCTTTACTTTAAGTATTTATTTTGGTCAGAATGTTGCGCAAAAATACAAAGGACTCAGTAGCTTGTTTTATAAGCACTTTCAAGTTCCGTTTTTACGTGTTCATTTTAGTTTTAACAACAAATGGAACATTCAAAGTATCGAAGCTATTTCTGAATCTGAAATACCAAACGAACACCTAGAATGTGTCTATGAATTTGCGAATCAATATTTTTCTAAAAAACGATATGACACGCCTAAGTTAGCTACATCTGATTTTGATTTGGCTATTTTGGTAGACCCAAATGATCCTGCGCCACCAAGCAACGCGAAAGCCTTAAAAAAGTTTGTTGATATTGCTGAAAAGATGAACATCTATGCAGAAATTATTCAACCAAAAGACCTCAGTAGATTATCGTCTTTTGACGCTTTATTTATTCGTCAAAGTACAGAGGTAAATAACGAAGCGTATGCATTTGCACGTAAGGCACAACAAGAAGGAATTGCTATTATTGATTATCCGGATGCTATTTTAAAGTGCTGCAATAAGGTTTTTATGGCAGAAGCTTTAAACAATGCCAATATAGCAACGCCAAAAACAATTATTGTGCATAGAGATAATATAGATGATGTGCTTAACAAAGTTGGTTTGCCTTGTGTATTAAAAGCACCTGATTCTACCTTTTCTTTTGGTGTAAAAAAAGCCAAAACAGAAAGCGAATATGCCGTTTTAGTCAATGAAATGCTGAAAGAATCTGACCTTATTATTGCACAAGAGTTTTGCCCTTCTGATTACGATTGGAGAATTGGGATTATTGATGATAAACCCTTTTTTGCTTGTAAATACTACATGGCAAAAGGGCATTGGCAAATATACAATTGGAATGCTAAAAAGAAAAAAGAGCAAGATGGTGATGCAGATTGTTTACCGATAGAAAAAGTGCCTAAAAAAGTTTTAGACATGGCTTTAAAATCGGCAAGAATTATGGGAAAAGGATTGTACGGAATAGACATTAAAGTTGTAAACAACAAACCGATGGTGATTGAAATTAACGACAACCCAAATGTAGATTTTGGTGTAGAAGATGCCTTTTATGGCGATTTAGTCTACACAGAAATTTTATCAGCATTAAAAAAACGTTTAGAATAAAATGGGAACAAAATATAAATTGTTTGAGGTTTTTGGTATCGAATTAGAATACATGTTGATTAATAACACCTCTTTTAAAGTAGCGCCCATTGTAGATGTTTTATTGACAAAAAAAAATGGAGCACTTACTTCTGATATTGATAATGGAACCATTGCCTGGAGCAACGAATTGGTTGCACATGTTGTGGAAATAAAAACAAACGGACCAACAGCAGATCTCACCAACTTATCAGAAGAATTTCATAAAAACATTCTAGAAATTAATGCTATTTTAAAACCGTTAAACACTAAATTATTACCAACGGCTTGCCATCCTTTAATGAATCCTTTGCAAGACACACAACTATGGAAACACAGTTATAGTGAGGTGTACGAACTATACAATAGAATTTTTAATTGCAAAGGTCACGGCTGGTCTAATGTACAAAGCACACATATTAACTTACCTTTTTATGATGATGTTGAGTTTGAAAAACTACATGCTGCCATTCGTGTTATTTTACCATTAATTCCGGGTTTAAGTGCAAGTTCGCCTATTTTAGAAGGTAAATTTACTGATTTTAAAGACACCCGATTAGAGTATTATAAAACCAATCAAAAAGAGATTCCGGAAATGACAGGAATGGTAATTCCTGAGCAAGTGTTTTCTAAATCAGCTTATCATAAAACCATCTTTGATCCTATTAAAAAACAGATTAAACAACACGATACCAATAATATTTTAGACCATCATTTTCTAAACTCTAGAGGTGCCATTGCCCGTTTTGATAGAAATGCCATCGAAATTAGATTGGTAGACATACAAGAATGTCCAAAAGCAGATATTGCTATTTGTGTGTTCATTATTGAAGTTTTAAAACAATTGGTCAACGGAAAATTAGCGAGTTTAGAAGTGCAAAAAAGCTGGAACGAGCAAGATTTGTTCAATATTTTAAACCCAATTATTAAGGAAGGTGAAAATTATAAAATCAGCAATAAAGAATACTTATCTCTTTTTAATCTTTCTAATGACTGCACCGTAAATGAGCTTTGGAAACACCTTTTTGAATTGGTAAAAGAAAATATTTCCGAGAACTACCAAGAAGCTTTAACGATAATTTTTGAACACGGAACACTCGCTACAAGAATTGAAAATGCACTTGCTGCTGATACTTCGGATAAAAACATTATAAACGTTTATACGCAATTAGCAAATTGCTTAGAAACCAACACGCTATTTATCCCAAATAAATAGGAATGAAATTGGTAATCACTTGCGAACACGGTGGGAATGAAATTCCGGATAAGTTTAATTTTCTATTTAATGATAAAGAAATTTTAAATACACATAGAGGTTATGACTTAGGTGCTTTAGATGTTTTTAATACGCTAAAACCATTAGCAAACTACACTAATTACAGCACAACAAGTAGATTGTTCATAGAGTTAAACAGATCGATTTGGCATAAAAACTTGTTTTCAGACTTCACAAAAAAACTATCGGATTTAGAGAAAAAAGACATCATTAAAACACACTATAACGTTTATAGAAATGCTGTAGAAAATAAGATTGAAACACTTATTACCAACCAAAATACTGTTGTACACCTTTCTATACATTCGTTTACGCCTATTTTAAATGATAGTGCAAGACATTGTGATATTGGTTTTTTATACGACTCCTCAAATCAACAAGAAAAAAAAATTGCGTTACAACTTAAAGAAGCTTTACATAGGATAAACCCGAAATGGCATGTACGTTTTAATTATCCTTATCTCGGAAAATCAGACGGATTTACAACGTATTTAAGGAAGCGTTTTAATGAAAATTACATCGGAATCGAGATTGAAATAAATCAGAAATTTTCTAAAAACAACATCATGAATTTTCAGTTAAAAGAAGATTTACAAAAAGCGATTGCTTTGTTATAAAACTAAAATATGTTAAAATAAAAACGCCAAATACTTAAAAAGCATTTGGCGTTTTTTATTTCATATATAAAATTCTATCCACATTTAGAAGAACCACAATCTTTACACGTTAAGCAACCTTCTTGATAAATTAAATTGGTCGAATCACAATTATCACACGTATGTCCTTTTACCGCTGTACCATCTTCTACATAACGTTTTAAAGCACGTTGCACGCCGTTTTTCCAAGAACTAATAGACTCAGAATCGAACTGTAAACTCTGTATCAATTCTACAATTTTATCAATTGGCATTCCATGACGGATGGTTCCTGAAATTAACTTTGCATAGTTCCAAAATTCTGGATTAAACTTATGAGACAAGCCTTCGATAGTTGTTTTGTAACCTCTTTTATTTTGATATTGAAAATCGTAACGAGAAGATCCGTCTTCGTTTCTATTTTTAATAATCAATCCTTTATCTACCCAACGCGGAATTAAAATTCCGTCTTCATCATCTGTTAATCCTGTAAAAATTTCATAAGGTCTGTTATCTACCAAACCAACAAAAGCAATCCATTTTTCTTTTTGATTTTGAAAACGAACCACATCTGCTTCTAAAGTTTGAGGTCGTTTTTTAGAAAAACTAGCTGCTGCTATTTTGCTATCTTTTTTATCATCCGCAGAAATTAACACTCCAGAACGAGATCCGTCTCTATAAACCGTTACCCCTTTACAACCTACTTCCCAAGCTTTTAAATACAATTCTCCAACTAATTCTTCGGTAGCATCATTTGGTAAATTAACAGTAACACTAATAGAATGATCTACCCATTTTTGAATTGCACCTTGCATTTCTACCTTGCTATTCCAATCAATATCATTAGAAGTAGCTTTATAATATGGCGATTGTTTTACCAACTCGTCTATTTCTTCTTGCGTAAAATTCTTAGAAGAGTCAATATTGTTTACATCCATCCATTGTTTAAAACGATGATGAAAAACCACATATTCTTCCCAAGAATCGCCAACCTCATCTACAAAATCTATACGTGCCTCTTTATCATTTGGGTTCACCTTTTTTCTACGCTTATACACAGGCATAAACACCGGCTCTATACCAGATGATGTTTGGGTCATTAAACTTGTAGTACCTGTTGGCGCAATGGTTAACAAGGCAATATTTCTACGCCCATGCTCTAACATTTCATAATACAGTTTACTATCTGCTTCTTTTATTCTTAAAATAAACGGATTGTTTTTTTCTCTATCGGCATCAAAAATAGAAAACGCCCCTCTTTCTTTTGCTAAATTTACAGAAGCTCTGTAGGTTTCTACACCTAAAACTTTATGTACTTCGGTAGAAAAAGTGTTTCCTTCATCACTTCCGTAACGAATACCTAAAGCCGCCAACATATCTCCTTCTGCAGTAATACCAATACCGGTTCTTCTACCTTCAAAAGCTTTTTGTTTAATGTTTAACCACAAGTTTCTTTCTGTTGCTTTTACAACATCTTCTTCTGGGTCGGCATCTATTTTTGCTAAAATTCCGTCTATTTTTTCTAACTCTAAATCAATAATGTCATCCATCATTCTTTGAGCTATTACAATATGTTTTTTAAACAATTCAAAATTGAATTCAGCCTTTTTTGTAAACGGATTTTCTACATAAGAAAACAAGTTTATCGCCAATAAACGACAAGAATCATACGGACATAAAGGAATCTCGCCACAAGGGTTTGTAGAAACCGTTTTATACCCTAAATCTGCATAGCAATCGGGTACAGACTCGTTAATAATGGTATCCCAAAATAAAATTCCTGGTTCTGCAGATTTCCATGCATTGTGTACAATTTTCTTCCAAATTTTAGTAGCTTCTATTTCTTTGGTATACACAGGGTTTTCACTAAACGTAGGGTATTTTTGCAAGTACGTTCCATCGCCTTTTACAGCGTTCATAAACGCATCATCAATTCTTACAGAAACATTGGCACCGGTAACTTTACCTTGCTCTAATTTTGCATCTATAAAATCTTCTGCATCTGGGTGATTGATAGAAACAGACAACATTAACGCGCCTCTTCTACCATCTTGCGCTACTTCTCTTGTTGAGTTAGAGTAACGCTCCATAAACGGAACAATACCTGTTGATGTTAAAGCTGAATTTTTTACAGGAGATCCTTTAGGACGAATGTGAGACAAATCGTGCCCAACACCACCTCTACGTTTCATTAATTGTACTTGTTCTTGGTCTATTTTCATGATGCCACCATAAGAATCTGACTCACCATTATTACCAATTACAAAACAATTAGACAAAGATGCTATTTGAAAAGGATTCCCAATTCCTGCCATTGGGCTTCCTTGAGGAACAATATATTTAAAATCTTTTATAGCCTCAAAAACTTCTGATTCGGTTAATGGGTTTGCATACTTCTTTTCTACTCTTGCAATTTCTGATGCAATTCTATGATGCATTTCATCTGGAGTGCTTTCGTAAATATTATCGGCAGAATCTTTTAAAGCATATTTATTTAGCCACACACTTGCCGCTAATTCATCGCCTTTAAAATAGTTGAGAGCAGCTTTTAAAGCCTCATCTCTTGAATATGTTTTTTGGGGAGTAAGTATTGTAGCGGATTTCATTGTTGTATAAAGCGATTAGATTATTATTTTTATCGAATAAATATCCCGCAAATATACAACCTAAAAGATGACAAAAGTCATAAAGTTTCATAAAAAAAACGTTAACTTACTGTAAAATAGACGTATAAAAACTTATGAACACCCAAAAGTTAACAAATAATTTAATTTTTACGAAATTATTGTTGCGTAAAATAACATAACTAAATATCAGCATTTTAAAGTTGATTTTAGATTATTTATGTAAAAGGTTAACGCTGCTGAAATAAAGGAAACACCTTTAAATTAGACCGTTTTTTGACTCTTATTCAAAACAAATTTCTCTAACTACGGAAACCCGTAAACCTAATCTTTTGTTTTGTTTTACTTTTATATCGAATTAGGATTAGGGTAGGAAAAGTTTTTATTCTGGTGCAAAGCGTTAGCTGTAATTTCGGGTTAACAGAATTTAAATGAACATTAGTGCTTTAAAAGAACAACAGAATTAATGACAATACTTTACATCATTGGAGGTTTAATAGTCACTAGACTTTTATTCAATTCTATAAAGAGGAAAAAGGAAAGCAATACCCCATACTTAAAAATCAAGAAAAAACTTGATGAAGACTTATTACAAGCTAACTTTTCGGGCGATTGGAAAAGAAAACAAGAAATAAATCTTCATTTACTTTGGCTAAAAACATTAGATGAAGTCGAAAATAGAGATATGTTTGGTAGGCAAAAGGATAAAAATAAAGCAACTTTACTTGCCAAGTTAACTTTCGATGATATTAAATTCCCTTTAAAATGGAAATTGGATGACTTATATTGTTTTCCCTTTTCTCAAGAAATAATTTCTGCTTACGGAAAAGTTTTAGCGGAGAATGATTATAAAGGGATGTTCAAGCCAGATAGTATTCTTCCTGTTTCAAAAAATTACATTAAAAAGGCAATATTGTTCAACTTCGATTATTTCAATTTGAAGGAAACAATTTATGAAGTTCCAGACAAAGAAAAAAGAATTGAAAATTTGAGCAGTATTAACATTTATCTTACCATGTCTTTCATTGATACAGACAATGACGACTTACCTAAGTCGGGACATGAAAATTACAAAGTGGGCAATGCAATTAAGAAAAAACTACCAACGCATAATGATTTGGAAGACTTTAATCTTATTGATTGGCGAACAGAAAAAGATTGGATAGCTCTTGGAATTCACTATGCTGACAAAGAACAGTATGATTCTGCTCTTGCCTGTTATGAACAAGTAAAAAAAATCAACCCTGACAGCAAGGATTTAAAATCAGTTCTTTCTTTGACATATCTACAAAAAGGTGAACAACATTATGAGAATGATGAAAGTGAACTGGCATTTGAGAATATAAAAAGGGCTGCTCAATTAAAAAACGAAGAAGCAATAAATTGGTTAGAAGTACATTCAAAAAATTAGTCGAATTAATTATGACAAATAAATAAAATTACAGGTAATATCGTGTATAAAAAATTGCTACTTTTAGCTTAATCAAAGTTATTTGCATTTTTGTAAACTCCCATTTCCCTTAACACAAAACCGTTCGGCAGCATTAAAAATTACTATGGAATTAACAGAATTATATAAATTAAGAAGAGGTTTTACTATAATTGGTATAACTGGAAGGACAGGATCAGGGTGTAGCAAAGTTTCAGATATACTTGCAAATGATTTTAAAGAACTAGAAAAAGGAATTAGAAATGTTGAGGAAATTGACAACGATATTTTTCAAAAAAAAATAACTATTTGTAAAAACTATCTCAATCATAATGATAATTGGCAAAATTTCGAATTAATTAAATATAAAGATTTATTACTTTTTTATCTTCTTAGTTATTATGGAACAGAACCTAAAAAAATAGCTTCTCTACTTTCAAATCATTTTAGAGAAAGCAAAGGTGAAAATAACAGGTCGACAATATTAGAACTCTCAAAAGAGTTATTTCAATTTACAGAAAATGAAGAATCAGTAAAAAAGATTGCTAAACATAAAAAAGCATTTAATAAAATCAAAACCAAAGAACAACTTGCAGAACTTCATGAATTATTTTTCGGAAATGATTTTCGGAAAATATCTGACAAGATATTTAGCATTTTAGAAAAACATGGATACTACAGAAGAACTGTATTATTGCATCATATAAGTTGTAATATCCGAAGAAGTGGAGATCCCTTAAACTCAAATAAAAACACAAGTATTGAATACATATATTCTTTAGCTGAATTAACCAATCGATTAATAAAAGCTAAAAAACAGTATAATGATTTATCTCAAAAACCAACCAAAATTGTAATCGATTCACTTAGAAACTCACTTGAAATCATGTTCTTTAAGGAAAGGTATGCTGGGTTCCATATGATTGCAACTAAAGATTCAAACAACAGAGCATTAAGTAGAGTTAAACATAGATTATCAAAAAAAATCAAAGACGTCACTGAGGTAGAAAGGATTTCAAAAAAAATTCTTGAACTTGACCATACAGAATATAAAACAAGTGATTATAGCAAGGGAGTTTTTTCAAGTCCAGATGTTTATAATTGTATTCAAAAAAGTGATATACATATAATTAACAATAGAAAAGATGATTTAGAAGATGGCAAATATCAAAATCAATTTTTCACGATAGAGGAACAAATTTTAAAGTTTATATCATTAATCCAACAACCTGGAATAATTACTCCTTCTTCAAGTGAAAGGTGCATGCAATTTGCATTTATGGCCAAATTAAACTCTGGTTGTATATCTAGACAAGTTGGTGCGGTCGTTACAGACGAAAATTATTCAGTAAAAGCTATCGGATGGAATGATGTCCCTAGTGGACAAACTCCCTGTAATTTAAGATCAGCTGACGATTATAATTCTGAAAAATTCAAATCAAACAATTATAGTGATTTCGAACAAGGAAAAGAAACATCTAATATCGAAGTAGATTATAAATATAAAGATAAAGAACCTTACGATTTCCCAAATGCAATTAAAGCTTATTATAATGGAAAAGACACTTCTATAAATAACAAAGACTTAAATGGTAAGAATTGCTCTTTCTGTTTCAAAACCATACATAACCATTTTGAAGGTGAAAAAAATCAAGTTCATACAAAATCATTGCACGCAGAGGAAAATGCAATGCTTCAAATTAGTAAATATGGTGGACAAGGATTAAAAGGTGGAATATTATTCACAACTGCTAGTCCTTGTGAACTATGCTCAAAGAAAGCATCTCAATTAGGCATTAAAAAAGTTTATTATATTGATCCATATCCTGGTATTTCAAGACCTCAAATATTAACAAATAACAGATATCAAATGGAGTTAATCTCTTTCAATGGAGTAATCGGTAAATCATATACAAAATTATATGAACCATTTATGGCATATAAAGATGAACTTCAAATTATGCTTGAAAATGAACCAAAGGATTTTTCTAAAACAGATTGGTCAAAAGTAATAAAGAATGTTAAAAGTGAAGAACTCAAAAAAGAATTAAATAAATATATCAATGACAAAAATTTAGACGAAGATAAATTGATTAGTTTTCTAAAACAATAAACGCAGCCCAACACCGCGTAAAATTAATTGCTGGTTTTCAGCTTATTTACGAAAGTCCTCGCAGACTTTCTATCTGTGATTTATTTGCTAAATTTAGTACTTAAAACACGCAACTAATCTTATAAAAACACTTTAGCAAATATTAAAAGAAATTTAAATAAAATGGGAAAATTACTTAATAAACTGACATTAAACAAAAGTTGTTTGATTAAAATATTAATTATGGGATTAATCACTTTAACAAGTCAATTACAAGCTCAAGATATAATTAAGTTTAAAACGACAGAAATTGCTTATAAATATACAGATTCAAATGACAGGTGGGAAGAATGGTCTGAATGGAAAGACGCTAAAGTTTTGATTATTTTAGATACAAATAAGGAACGAATAAAAATATACTCAAAAGAAACCCAAATTTATGACATTGCAGAAGATGAAGGCAAGAAAACAAATGAAAATGGAGAGGATATTTATTCTCTATTTTGTGTAAATGAGGATGGAAGTCAATGTCGTCTTAAACTTTGGAAAAGATATTACAAAAGCGGAAACATCTATTATCAATTATATATAAATTTTAGTGATGCTAAATATGTTTATAATATGGATATACTAAAATAACGATTTGAAAACAAAGAACTGACCTAAAAAACAACTCTTTTCTTCAATAAATTTACGCACTATTATTACAGACTCATAATACTATCAATTCCTATTTGGAGCTTTTATTTTTTATTTTAATAAAACAGAAACGTTAGTTTTATCAGTTTATTTGAAACCGCTGTTAAAGTTAGTTTCTTGCTCTTATTGTTGAAATCATTCCTACATATAATCATTAAGCTGTTTCAAACTTGCTAAATTGCCCCTTTTGGTGTAAATTATCTCCAAACAAAACATTATGGCTATACAAAGTATTTCATTTACTCAACCTAATGATGAGTGGTTAAAAAGTCAAGTTGACACAAAAGAGTATTCTTCCAAAAGCGAACTTGTAAACGATTTAATTAGACAAGCAAGAAAACAGCAAAGACAAATTGACTGGATAAGTGCTAAATTAGAAAAAGCTGAAAATAACGGATTTACGAATTTAAGTAAAGAACAAATATTAGCAGAATCTAAGTCGTTAATTTAATGGCTGGTTATAAACTAAGCAATTTAGCCAAACAAGATTTGAAAAATATTTTCTGATTTAAAAAATAACTATGGCTAACAAAAATATTTTTTTGTGCTTTTAACAGTATCACTTTCAAGCTAAAAAGACATACTTAAATGCTTAGAAAACAAAAAAACTCCAAACACTTTTAAAAGTATTTGGAGTTTTTTATATCCTTATGGTTTGATCATTTTTAATATTCAAAGACACCAAACTCACTTGTAATCGTCAGTTTTTTAGTTGCTGAAGCTTCTACCCTACCTACAATTTTAGCATCTACGTTAAACGATTTTGAGATGGCAATAATATCTGCTGCAATTTCTGGAGAAACATAAATTTCCATTCTATGGCCACAGTTAAATACTTGGTACATTTCTTTCCAATCTGTTTTAGACTGTTCTTGTATCAACTTAAATAAAGGCGGAATCGGAAACATATTGTCTTTTACAATGTGTAACTCATCTACAAAGTGTAATATTTTTGTTTGTGCACCACCAGAACAATGAATCATTCCGTGTACAGTATCAGAATTAAATTCTGATAAGATTTTTTTAATTATTGGCGCGTACGTTCTTGTTGGCGATAATACCAATTTACCTGCATCTATAGGAGAATTTTCTACCTTGTCTGTTAATTTTGTATTACCAGAGTACACTAAATCTTCCGGTACAGCAGCATCAAAACTTTCTGGGTATTTTTCTGCTAAATATTTATGAAAAACATCGTGTCTTGCAGATGTTAATCCGTTAGACCCCATACCTCCATTATATTCAGTTTCGTAACTTGCTTGTCCAAAAGACTCTAAGCCAACAATTACATCACCTGCTTTTATGTTTGCATTATCTACAACATCTGTACGTTTCATTCTTGCTGTTACGGTAGAATCTACAATAATAGTTCGTACTAGATCGCCAACATCTGCAGTTTCTCCTCCGGTTGAATGAATCGTTACTCCAAAACCTTTTAAGTCTTCGATTAACTCTTCTGTTCCGTTTATAATTGCTGATAAAACTTCTCCTGGAATTTTACTTTTATTTCTACCAATAGTAGAAGACAACATAATGTTATCTGTTGCTCCAACACATAAAAGATCATCAATATTCATAATTAAAGCATCTTGCGCAATGCCCTTCCAAACAGAAATATCGCCAGTTTCTTTCCAATACATATACGCTAAAGAAGATTTTGTACCCGCTCCATCTGCATGCATTATTAGACAATAATCATCATCATTGGTTAAATAATCTGGTACAATTTTGCAAAATGCTTTCGGAAACAAACCTTTGTCTATATTCTTAATAGCATTGTGTACATCTTCTTTTGATGCAGATACCCCTCTTTGCGCGTATCTTTTAGAAACTTCTTGACTCATTTTGTTGTGTTGTAGTTGCTGCAAATTTAGTTTTTCTAAACTTTATATCCATAAAAAAAGCGAACGTTTTTTACCGTTCGCTTTTAAATTTAAAACTAAGTATTATTCCCAATCTGGCATTGTTGCGTTTGCAAACAAAACCACTCTTTCAATATTTCCTGACAAGTTAGTTTTAGAAATATTTTTTTGAGAAATACCGTCATTAGATGTATTTACAAAAATAACATCTGCTTCGCTTGGTGAAAAACGAGCATCTAAATCATTAGTTCCATTATTTTTTTCACCTTCAGAAACATCTTTAAAAGACATATCTGTAAAGTTATATAAAAATATTCTAGTATCTAATTGCCTATAACTTGTTGCTTGATGGTTAGAAATATCTCTTGTAAATAATAACAAATTACCAGATGCAGAAAAATTTAAACCACCTAATGCGCCTTTAACATTAGAAATTACAGTATTTAAAACGACTCCATTTACATCTAAAATTAAAATAGCACCATTATAACCGTTTGCATTATTGGTTTTTATGGCAATTTTAGTTCCATCGCTACTCCAATCACATTCGGTTATTAAGCTGCCATCTGTGGTTTCATATATTTTTTGCAAACCAGTACCATCTTTATTTATAGCATACAAACTACCAAAAGAGGGATATAATAATTTATTACCATCTGCTGACCAAGCAAAATCCATTTCATTTAAATTAAAACCTGCAACAGGAATTGTAGATGTTACTTTTTTAACCGCATCTCCATTGGTTTTCATTGTATAAATATGCGCTTTATTATTATCTATTCTTAAAAACGCTATTAAATTAGATACATTATTTTTTCTAGGTCTCCAAGAGTTTAAACCAGCATTGGTTAATTGCACCGTATTAAAAACCTCTAAATTAGCGGGGTTAAAAGAAGAAGAATAGATTACATTATTCCCCCCTTCATTTTTAACATAAAAATACCGGTTTGCAGGATCTTCTTGTATTGTAAAAGATCTAATACTACTTATAACTTCTGTATGTATAGCATCAGTTACAGCTACAGTCCAAAAATATTTTGCACCATATTTTAAACCAGAAACGGTGTACGATTTTTCTTTTATATCTGTAATACTGATTACATCATTATTAAAATCGTTTCTAATTTCAATAGTATATGTTAGCTCGTCTTCATCTACATCAATAGCTCCCCAAGAAAACTCAACTTCATTTAACAAACCCTCTACCCCATCTTCTGGCGCAATAAGATTTGGTTTTGATGGAGGTTTGTTTAAAGCTGTTGAAATTTCCATTTCTAACACAACATTTACCTCAACATCTTTACTTACCGTTACGCCCTCATACTGGTCTAAATAACCTTCTTTGGCCGCTTGTACAGAATATTCTTTAGCTTCTACTCCCAGAAAGATAAAGTTACCTTCTACATCTGTAAACACCGTATTATTTGTAGGCGATAATATTACTTTTACATTTTCTAAAGGCACAAAGCCATCTTTTGCCACAACTTTACCTTTTAAATCACCATACGCTACCAACCCAATAGTTCCGTCTTCTCCACAACTTATAAAAAAGAGTGTAATTAGTAGTATTTTTATTACTTTTTTCATTTGAATTCTGCTTAAAAATATACATTAATACCTGCTCCGAAACGCCAAACTAAATCGTTTTTATTACCTACTATCTGCCTATCTAAATTATCGGTTATCGGCATATTGTATTCTCCGTTTACAAAAAGCCCAATTTTATTTGAAAGTAAATACTCTAGCCCCAAACCTCCTTGAAATTTAAAGAAGCTATCTTCTAAATTCTTTCTAGAAATAGAACCAATACCAGCATACATATATGGCGTCAATTTCTCGTAGGGCAAAAAAGTGTATTCAAAATTAATTGCAGATGTTATAAAAGATTCATGAAAAGTACTTTTATTATCTAACTCATACTTACCTAAAGTTACCCAAAAATTAAACTTAGGATCGTCTAACCTATATTTAAACTTAAAATCATAACCAAACTGAAAGGTTGGATTTATATAATCGCCAACAATTTTAGACATTCCCATACTTGTACCTACCCCAAACTTACCTCTTCTTTCTTCTTGTTTTCTATTATAAAGCTTAATTTTACTAGACTCTAATTGCTCTTTGTAATATGCTTTTTTAACATAGTATTTTGCTGTATCACCTCCTTTAGGTTCCCAAATACCATCTACAATACCTTCTACAATTAAAACATCAACTGCTTTATCTATTGCTTCTTTTACTGCTAATTGAGCTGGTTCATTTTTAGTTACTCCAGTTTCTACTTCTAACAATCTTCTTAAAGATACATAACGAAATAAATTGGCAGAAATACCCTGAGATAAAATAGTTTTAGAAACATATACATTCTTTAAAATTTCTCCTGTAGAGGTAGATACTACCCGCAAGTAAACCGTAATTCTATCTTCTCTGTATTGATTAGAAACACCTGCACCAAAATACCGTAAGCCAGACCCCCCTGTTATAATGTTAGAATCGTAAGAAACAACCCCTCCCTCTATAATTGTACCTGCAAAAAGCAAAGGTGGCATTGTTATCTTTTTACCATTTGCATATTCTTGACGTGTGTTTCTAATAATTTGCCTTTCATTTAAAAGATTACCAATATTTTCTCTTTCTACTGGTCTAAACCAACCAGACTCTTCGAGTGATTTTAATAATATTGTGGTACCGCCTTGGGTAACAGCAGTGCTAAATGTAGATCCATTTAACACAGGTTTGTATTGCCCTGTTTGATCTCTAAACTTATAAACACCAACAATAATTTTCTCTGCAGGAAGAAATTTTTTCGCTAAAAATTCTGGCGATGTATTTTCTCCTATTCTTGCTTTTTTTTGAGTAAATGGTTGATTAAAATAAGCCCCACAACTGATAAATACACTAATTATTACCAAATAAATTATACCAACAGCTTTTTTTCTCATAATAATTTTAGTTGCCGTTAGGAATTGTTATTTGGGTTTGCTCGCCTGTTGTTACATTAAGTATGCTAACATTTAAACCATTGGTACCTGGTGTTATTTCTACTACCAGATCTCCAAAATTGTAAGTTCCCACGGTTAAATTGGTATCACCTAACTGTTGCTGAAATAAACTTTGAGACAACGAACTCAATAATCTATTATTTAAACTATTGGTAAAGTTTTCTAAATCTGTTGTAACACTCCTTACCTCTTCTTCTTCAGTAAAATCATTTTGAGCGGCTGCAGAGGCCATAATTTGCTGATAATTAAATGTGGTACCACCAAAAAACGGACTTATAGGCGTATATACCAAATCTTGTGAGTAAACAAAACCCGATATTAAAATAAAAATAAATAATAATCTTTGTTTCATAACCAATAGCTTTTAGGTTTTTATATTTTATTAGAAAAAGTAGTTTTTCTTTGTTGGCTATAAACTCTTAGTTTTCTCATAGCCATTAAAACATTATTTTTTAAATATTCTTCTTCTGGTCTTGCAAAAAATTCATGAATTTTTTTTCTATCAACTTCTACAGATAATATACTACTTCTGCCCATTGCTGGTTTTTCTACCACCTTTATTATAAAAGGATAATTTTTACCTGTTACTAGATATTCTTTATAAAAAAAATCATGAAAATCTCTACCAATTTTAGTCATAGCTTCATCTATCACAATTCCTTTAATTAAATACTGCTCTTCATTTACTTCTTTTGCAATTGTTTTTTTTTCATTAGAAAACAGAAATAATGTATCTCTGTCTATTAATTTATCTTTGTATTTTACAAATAGATAAACTTTTAATTCTTCCTCTTTTTTTAAGTTGATTTGAAATACAGATAATTGTTTCTCCTCATTTGGTTTTAATGAAAAATCGTTAGATTGATTATTTTTAGACAAATTGCCTAAACCTCCTTTTTTTAGCAAAACAAAATTATAGTTAAGATCATCTATAAAAAAAGATTCTTCGTTTAACACTTGAGCTCTTAACGTTAAAAATTCATCTCCTCTAGTTAAATTAATACTTCCCTTAACTTTATAATCACCAAATTCTTGAGCAGAAAGAAAAGACATAAAAAAAACATTTAAAATACAGAAATTTAAAAGTTTACTTTTCATATCAATAGCTTTAACTAATAGTTAATTACACTCATTTTAGCTCCTCCAAATTGTACTATTTTTAGATTTTGAAACACAGAATTTATTCCTTGTACTTCTAATGAATTATCATTTCCAGATTGCAAAACACCTAAATTAATTGGCTGATTGCTATTGTAATTTAAAAATTGATAATTATTTCCATTTCCTATTTGATATACCCTGTGATCTCCATTAGAAAATCGATCATCAATATTTGTAACATTTGCATTACCAATTTGTTTTAATGAAATGGTGCTAACCATTTCTTGAGAATTAATTTGAAAATTATTGATAGTACTAATTGGTAATTGTGAATTATCAAATTGCAATTGATCTGAAAAATAACTAGGTAATTTTTCATCTTGTGCACTTGCTAAAAAGGATAATAAGAAAAGACAAACAATTGATATTTTTTTTATTGATTCCATCTTTTTATTTTTTAAAATTAAAAAAAGGTGTGAGGGGTTTCCTCACACCTTTTAAAGATGTTAATTTGGCCCAAATTGAGTTACTTGAGCTGTATTCATATTACCTAATTGTAATACGTTAGCATTATTGTTACCTCCTACTGCTGCAGTTTGGTTTACTAAAGCAGAGTTTTGGTCACCAATTTGGTTTACTAAACTACAGTTAATAGCCATGTCTGCATCTTGTGTAACACATGATGTATTGCTATCTCCTACCTGATTTACAGTAGATAAATTAAAGTTTGCAGCATCATCTCCAACCATTGTTTGAGTTTCTACAGAAACATTATTATCTCCTGTTTGATAAGCAGATGCAAAGTTATTAGACCCAACTTGATTTTGTTGTGCACCATTACCGTCTCCTATTTGATTTGCAAAAGCTACACTTCCGCTAGAATGATTTGGCCCACTAGATTGGTCTTGAACTACAGAGTTTCCATTACCCCAAGATAATACTGTTGCTTCATTACTATCAAAACGTTGTTTTTGAGAAGATTTATTGCCATTACCTTGTTGGTTAGCATAAGCCATATTATCTTCTGATTGCATAGCTGTAGTGCTTCCTACATCTTGTTTAGCATAATTGTCATCTCCTATTTGGTAAACACGACCTTTGTTATTGTCTCCAAATTGTTTAATGTCCGATCCATTTGCATCACCAGATTGAAAAGAAGAAGCTAAATTACCTGCTTGTCCTGGTATAAAATTAGAATTGTTTTGTCTTATTAAAGACATATTACTGTTTCCATTTTGCGTACCATTAGCTTGATTGCTGTTACCTACTTGTTGAATATCAACTTGATTGACTCCTGTAGTTATAAAACCAGCTGGAACATTTATTTGATCTACCACACAATTAGCTGTTGCAGGTGCTCCGTTATTCACATTATTGATTGCCTCAAGAGGTGTTCCGGAGGTTTTTGCAATTACTCCTGTTTGACCACCTGGAATTGCAAATTCATTTGGATTTTGAGCAAATGTTACTCCTGTAGCTATACACATAGCCATAATTAATAATTTTTTCATGATAAATAATTTAAATACGTTAGTTAAAAATTTAGCACAACAAATTCTATTCGATATAAATTGAATAAGAAGTACTATTAAAAATTTTTAGGGGTAATTAAAATTATTAGGGATAAAATGTTTTGTTATTAGTATAACTTTACATTTTCAACCAACTCAAAAGAAAGAGTTGTAGTAAACTATATAGTTTGATCAATTTGTGTTTAAACATGTCAAATATAGTTTTTTTTCTACAAAAATCCTATATTATTATATTTTTAAAATAAATAAAAACCACACAAAACACCTAAACCACTTACAAACAACAACTTAAGTGCGTTTAAAAAGTAAAAACAGGTGTTTTACCTATAAAAAACAAGGAAAAACACCTGAGTAATTCTTAATTTAACTACCATTATTTTAGTAATTAAATAATTTATAGGCTATTTATTTAGTAAATAACAATTCTCTATACTTTGTAAGTGGCCATAAATTGTCATCTACCATGGTTTCTAATTCATCGCAATGAAACCTTATTTCTTTTAGAAATGGTTTTACTTTAAGACAATAATATTCTGCACATTTTAAGCCCGTATATTTATTAGCTTTCAATTTTTCTTCTTCCATTTTAATAACCAAAGCATTTATTTGAGTAATATGTTTAGAGATCACCATAATTAACTCTATTTGTTCTTTGGCGATGTTTTTATATTCCTCACCAAAAATTTCTTTTAGATTTTTAGTATTTTCTAATAACGTATTTTGATAAATTATAGCTGTTGGCACTACTTGATTTCTAGCAATATCTGCCAACACACGCCCCTCTATTTGTACTTTTTTAGTATAAGATTCTAAATCAATTTCATAACGAGCTTCTAGTTCTATACTACTCATTACCTCCATTTCTTCAAACAACGCAATTGCTTTTTCAGAAACCTTTACTTTTAAGGCTTCTGGTGTTGTTTTATAATTACTTAAGCCACGTTTTTTAGCTTCTTTTTCCCACGCTTTACCGTAACTATCTCCATCGAAACGGATGGCTTTTGAATCTTTTATATATTCTCTTAAAATATTAAAAACAGCTTCATCTTTTTTTAGATCTTTTTCCTCTACCAAAGCATCCACTTCTATCTTAAATTCTTTTAATTGTTTTGCTACAATGGTATTTAAAACAGTCATTGGTATGGCACAATTTGCCAAAGAACCCACCGCTCTAAACTCGAATTTATTGCCTGTAAATGCAAAAGGAGATGTTCTGTTTCTATCTGTATTGTCTAATAAAATTTCTGGAATTTTACCGATAATATTTAGCTTTAAATCTGTTTTTTCTTGCGGAGATAACTTCCCTTTTGTTACGTTTTCTAACTCATCTAAAACGGCTGATAATTGGCTACCAATAAATACAGATATAATTGCAGGTGGAGCTTCATCAGCACCTAAACGGTACTCATTACTTGCAGATGCAATAGAAGCTCTTAACAACTCTTCGTAATTATAAACCGCCTTAATAGTGTTTATAAAAAAGGTAAGAAACTGCAAGTTTTTCATTGGTGTCTTACCAGGACTTAACAAATTAGTTCCGTTACCTGTAGCTAAAGACCAATTGTTATGTTTACCAGAACCATTAATACCCGCAAATGGTTTTTCATGAAATAACACCTTAAATTTATGTCTTCTAGAAACTTTTTGCATTACATCCATCAACAAAGAATTATGGTCTACCGCTAAATTTGCCTCTTCAAAAATAGGTGCAATTTCAAACTGATTAGGTGCTACTTCATTATGCCTTGTTTTTACAGGAATTCCCAATAACATACACTCTTGCTCTAAATCTTGCATAAAACTCATAGCCCTTGCAGGAATGGTTCCAAAATAATGATCGCCTAATTGCTGCCCTTTTGCAGGAGAATGCCCTAATAAAGTTCTACCTGTTAATTGTAAATCTGGTCTTGCAAGCATTAAAGCATCATCAATTAAAAAAAATTCTTGCTCCCAACCTAAGGTTGCATTTACACTACTTGCATTTTTATCAAAATATTTACAAACAGCCGTGGCATGTGTATCTATAGCTTGTAAAGCCCTAAGTAAAGGTGTTTTATTATCTAATGCTTCTCCTGTATAAGCCACAAAAATAGTAGGAATACAAAGTGTGGTTTCGTAAATAAAAGCTGGTGAAGTAGGATCCCAAGCTGTATATCCTCTTGCTTCAAACATATTTCTAATACCTCCATTAGGAAAACTTGATGCATCTGGCTCTTGCTGAACGAGTTGCTCTCCATCAAACTTTTCCATGGCTAAACTACCGTTTATAGACTCAAAAAAAGCATCGTGCTTTTCTGCAGTTGCCCCTGTAAGTGGCTGAAACCAATGCGTATAATGGGTAGCACCTTTAGACATTGCCCAATCTTTCATACTCACCGCAACTTGGTCTGCAATCTTTCTATCTATTTTGGTTCCATGCTCAATTGCATTCATTACACTTTCATAAGCAGCACGTGTAAGATACTGTTGCATAGCATATTTGTTAAATACATTTTGTCCAAAAAGTGTTGACCTTTTTTCGTTTTGAATCACTTTTACAGGACTTCTCTGTAGTGTTTCTTGCAAAGCATTGAATCTAATCCTTGACATATTATTAAAATTTTCTACTTATTTTTAACTTTAAACAAATATACCCTTTAGAAATTAGGGATAAAATTATTTTTTATGCTTTTTAAATATTTACCCCCTCTTTTTTTTGATATGTAACTAAATTATTTGATTTTTGTAGAACGAACATCACATAAACAATTATATATTATGGCAAAAATTAAATTAGAATACATTTGGTTAGACGGGTATTTTCCAACTCAGAATATGAGAAGTAAAACCAAAGTTGAAGAGCATGAAAACTTTCAAGGAACTATAGAAGAGCTAGATAATTGGTCTTTTGATGGTTCGTCTACAAGACAAGCTTCAGGTGGAGCTTCAGACTGTTTACTTAAACCTGTTGCAATCTATCCAGACCCTGCAAGAATTAATGGTTACTTAGTAATGACAGAAGTTTTAAATGCAGATGGTACTCCTCACGTTTCTAATGGTAGAGCTACTATAGAAGATGAAGATGATGATTTTTGGTTTGGTTTTGAGCAAGAATATTTCATAATGGATACAAAAACACAATTACCTTTAGGTTTCCCTATTGGTGGTTATCCAGCTCCACAAGGAATGTATTACTGTTCTGTAGGTGGTAAAAATACACATGGTAGACTTCTAGTTGAAGAACATGCAGATTTATGTATTGATGCAGGTTTAAATTTTGAAGGAATTAACCAAGAAGTAGCATCTGGACAATGGGAATTTCAATTATTTGCCAAAGGAGCAAAAAAAGCAGGTGATGAAATTTGGATTGCTCGTTATTTATTAGATAGATTAACAGAACAACATGGTTACTATATTGAATATCATCCAAAACCATTAGGTAAAGATATGGATTGGAATGGTTCTGGTATGCATGCAAACTTCTCTAACACTGTTTTAAGAACTTGTGGTTCTAAAGAAACATATGAAAAAATATGTGAAGCATTTAGACCTGTTGTAAAAGAACATATTGCTGTTTATGGTGAGTTTAACGACCAACGTTTAACAGGTGAACATGAAACTGCTTCTATACATGATTTCTCTTACGGAGTTTCAGATAGAGGTGCATCTATTAGAATACCTATTATTACTGTAGAAAAAGGTTGGAAAGGTTGGTTAGAAGACAGAAGACCTGCTTCTAATGGTGACCCATACAAAATTGCTGGTAGAATTATTAAAACTGTAAAATCTGCTAATATTAACTAATTTTTAATATTTTAATTTCTTAAAGAATCCGTTTTCTTAACTGAAAACGGATTCTTTTTATTTACAGAATCACCAAACTAATAACAGATTAATTAAATATTTTTATTTATAATATATTTGCCTAAAGACTTACATTAATTATTCTGCTGTTAGCATGAAAGTAAAAAAATGGATTTTATTAATAATGAACACACTGGTAATTTTTGTAGTTACTGCTGTGTCTTTAAGCTTTTATTTTGAATTCTCTAAAGTTTTAGACCAACGTATATTATTGCACTTAAACTCTATTAAAACACTAAAAAAAATACAATTAGAACGTTTAATAGACAAAGAATGGAATGCCTTTAATTACACAAGTCTCCCTAAAAATACGATTATAAAATTACCTGAAAACAAGTTTTTAACTCCTGGTATTTATGATTTAACAGACTTACACCCAACAAAACAGACTTCCGTTGGGTTGATAAAAATTAAAGATAGTATTCGATATTTAAAAATTATTTCTTATCAAAAAATAAAACAAATCTTATTAGAACGAACAGGAATGGGATCTAGCGGAGAATCTTACCTTGTAGGATCTGATTACAGATTACGTTCTCAGTCTCGATTTTCCCCTACAATTACCCCTTATAAAATAGCTGCAAAAACAAAAGGAACCACCAATGCTTTTAAAAAAGGAAATGGAAATGGTGTTTTTTTAGATTATAGAAATATAAAAGTATATAGTGTATACAATCCTTTACAAATAGGCAATTTAAATTGGGTAATTCTCTCTGAAATTGATGTAGATGAAGTTACCATTCCGCTGCAAAAAATGCGTTTAAAACTGGTTATTCTAACTTTAATTATTATTACCATATCCATAATACTATCGCTGTTTTTAACAAAAATAATTACAGAACCTATCAAAAAAATACAGAATAGCATCCTTTTAATGGTTAAAGGAGATTATAAAAACAATTTATCTATAAAAAATAGTCCTACAGAAATCATAGAAATAGCCAATGCTTTAAACAATCTAAAAGCGATGTTATCTGGAGCCGTTGCTTTTTCTATGGATATCGGAGAAATGAACCTAACATCAGAATATCAACCTAAAAGTAATTCTGATTTATTAGGACACAGTTTATTAAAAATGCGAGAAAAACTGGCTTCTTATAGAAATATAGAAAAAGAAATAAACCTATCTACTAAACGCTATCTGGTAGAAGGCCTCGAAAACGAAAGAGCGAGATTAGCAAGAGAATTACATGATGGTATTGGCCCATTATTAATAACACTCAGACTTTATATTCAGAATAATATTTATGATAAAACTCATAAAGAAACCATGAAGAATATGATTGATACCACAATTACCGAAGTAAGACAGATGACAAATATTTTAATGCCCACAAGCTTAGACAATTTTGGCATTGGTGTTACACTTATTAACTACATTAATACGATTAAAAAATCTATTAAAGCTTCTATATTCTTTGAAGATCTTACAAAAAAAGGAAAATCTAAGATCAACAAAAAACAAGAAATAAATCTTTTTAGAATAACACAAGAGTTAATTAATAACTCAATTAAACACTCTAAAGCTACAGAAATAAGAATTACATTAACTGAGTTTAATGATTTTTTATCTTTATATTATTTTGATAATGGTATTGGTTTTGATATTAAAAATGTAACCATGGGCTCAGGTATTTCTAACATAAAAGAACGAGTAGAAATTTTTGACGGTACTTTTCTAATAGAATCGACTACCAATAGCACTGTTTTTGAAATTGAAATGCCTATAAAAAACAATAAAAATGATTAAAATTGTAATTACGGATGACCATAATTTATTTAGAATGGGGTTGGCAGAACTTCTTAAAAAGCAAAAAGATATTGATGTTATTGCCGAATTATCTGATGGTACAGAGTTTTTAAATTTTTTATCAGAAAAAAATGATATTGATATTGTTTTACTAGATATAAACATGCCAAATCTAGATGGTTTTGAAGTTTTAAGAAAATTAAAAAAGTTAAATAGCATTGTAAAACCAATTATCTTATCGATGCACGATGATGGAAACTACATTGCCAAATGTGCTAAAAACGGAGCTTTTGGATACCTACTAAAAAACACCGATGAAGATGAGCTTCTTAAAGCTATAAGAATTGTTGCAAGCGGAAAAAAATATTTTAGCCATCAGATTTCTGAAAAGATGATTAATTTTATGTCTGCACAACACACTAGTCAAAAAAAATTATCAAACAAAGAATCGGAAGTTTTAACCCTAATTAGTAAAGGCTTAACTACAAAAGAAATTGCTTCAAAATTATTTGTTAGTTCTAGAACCATAGAAACGCATCGTGCTAATATCTTAAAAAAACTAGAAGTTAAAAACACTGCATCTTTAATTAAAAAAGCAACAGAAAACAACCTTATCTAAATTTCTTATCCGTATAAATACGGATGCAAAATACCAATATTCTTATAATAGCAGAACACCACTTTCTAAAGTATTTTTACAAAAGCTAAATGATAGTATTTAGTATAATTTAAAAACTTTTATTATGAAAAATACAAGTTTAATTGTAGTGTTATTATTCGTTTCAGTATCGGTATTTGCTCAAAAAAGAAATGAATTTACGGGACCAGAGCATAAAAATTACAAACCTTGGATGCACAAAGCAGAAAAGACATTAGTATTTAAAAATACAAGTAAAAAAGCATTAAAAGGATCTGAAATAAAAAACCAAAAAGTGTGGGAAACCAGTAATAAAGATTTAAAATTAATCTCTTTTACCAAATCTAATAAAACCAAACTAACAGGACCTGCGTATAAAAATTATAAGCCTTGGAAAAAAGACTAAACTCACTTTAATTTCATCTTTAAAAAAACTCTTGTATTTTTTCTATACAAGAGTTTTTTTTTGCAACGTAACTTAAAAACAGTTACACTGTTACATATAAAAAGGCCAAATATGCTATTAATAAAAGCACACCATCTTTCCAATTTAAACGATATCCTTTCGGTATAAAAACCAAAGGCAATACGATAAAAGAAATTCCTAACATCCAAAAAATATCATTTGTTAACAACCCCTGTCCTTGATCTGTAACTCCTACAGGTGTTATTATCGACGTAATCCCTAAAACAGCTAAAATATTAAATACGTTAGAACCAATAAGGTTTCCTAAAGAAATTGCTTTTTCTTTCTTTAAAACGGCTATAATAGACGCTGCAAGCTCAGGAATACTGGTTCCTATAGATACTACTGTAACAGCAATTACTCTTTCACTTACCCCAAACTCTAACGCTAAAGAAGTAGCCCCTTTTATCAATAATTCTGAACCACCCCAAAGACCTAGACCACCAAGAACTAAAAAAAGTGCAATTTTATACAATGGCAAAGGCTCATCATCTTCTGGCACCTCATCTAAAACAGCAGTTTTTTGAAAACGCAATAAATATATTAGAAAGATTACTAAAAAAGAAAACATAATAATCCCTTCATTTCTAGTTATTACATTATCTCCACTTAAAAAAAAGTACAATAAAACAGAAGCAATCATCATAACCGGCCAATCTGTTTTGTAAAAACTTTTTTGAACATTCATGGTTCCAAATAATAAAGTAATTCCTAAAACCAAGCCTAAATTAGCAATATTAGAACCAATTACATTCCCCAAAGCTAAATCAGATGCTCCACTTAAAGCAGCATTAATACTTACAATAAGCTCTGGTGCCGAAGTTGCAAAAGAAACAACCGTCATACCAATTACTATTTTAGGAATATCTAATTTTAAAGATAAAGCAACCGCCGATTTTAACAACCAATTACCTCCTAAAATTAACAATACCAAACCACCTATTATTAATAAAAAATTCATGTGTTATAGTTTTGGGCGAAGATACATTTTTATCACTTTAAGAAGAAAAGAAAAAATGAAAAGCCCCAAATAAGCATTTTAAAATACCCTTTTTCCTTTGCAATAGAAAAAAAGCAAGTGCACACGCCTTTAAATACTACAACTTTTACACATAAAACCCAATTACCACTTACAATAAAACACAATATATAAGTAAACAAACTTACACATTAAAACTAAAAACACTTTAACAGTTATAAATAGAAAATCAATTTAATTAATAAGTAATTGTTCTTTTGGTAGTAAGCCTTCAATGGTTATATATTGATAAGACAATTTCGAAATTGACCAAAATTATTAACTTAAAAACCCAAATTACTATGTTTATTATCTTAATTAAATTTACTGAAACCATCTCTGATCTTATATTTGAAGTTTTATTTTAACAAAAAAAATAACGCAACAAAAGAGGAAAAGAAAAAAAAGTAACTTATCTTTAAACAACTCAAATTTTAAACCTTGAGTTGTTTATTTTAGTAAATTTAGTCGTTTATTAACGACTAACAAAAAGCAAGTTTTGAAACACTTGTAAAAATAAAAAAATGAACCTTACCTTCCTTCTTAAAACAAGGATTGGATATTCTAAAGCGACTAAAATTCAACCAATAATTGTTGGATAGATGGCTTTTATTACTAAAAACTCATTAAACTAAAAAAACAATATTATGTTAGAAAAATATACAAAAGTGTTTACTGATAATTCTATATTAGTAAATCGATTACACTCCTTATTAAAAGAAGAAGGCATTGACTCAAGAATAACCGACCGCGTAGAATCTGGAAGGTTAGCAGGTTTTGGTGTTCCTACTAATTCTGTAGAGTTATTTATACATAATACCGATGTAGAAAAAGCGCAACCAATTATAGATTCTTTTAAAAATAAAATAAATTCGTAAAAAAAAAGACAATTCTCTTTCCATTATCAAAAAATGATATTATATTTGCACCCGCTTAACGGCCATGTGGCGCAACTGAATAGCGCACTTGATTACGGCTCAAGAGGTTCTAGGTTTGAATCCTAGCATGGTCACCACTAAAACCAGTACTTTCCAACGATTTGGAAATTACTGGTTTTTTCATTTGCATACTATTTTTATACTACTCCACAACTTTTTGACTTGATCAAAAAAAACCTTAATAAAAAGACAAGTATATCGTCTTTCTAAAAAGGTTTATTAAAATATATTTTACTTTTTAAGACCTACTTAAATAGTCAAAGTATTAAACCAATTTTGCACCAAATCACCTTCCATAGGTTTAATGGTATTATGTATGTAATCGTTTTTAATTATATCATAATGATAATATTTAGACCATTCTTTAATATGAGTAGATAGTTCTAATAAAGATTCGCAAATAAAATTCACTTCTTGGTTTGTCATTGTTGGGTGTATAGACAAACGAACCCAACCCGGTTTTTCTGTATTACAACCTTCGTGAATTTGAAGTCCTATATTTCTTGAGGTTTGCTGATCTACATTTAGCAAAAAATGCCCATAAGTACCCGCACAAGAACATCCGCCGCGCGTTTGAATACCAAAATGATCATTTAGCAATTTAACCACCAAATTGAAATGGTAATTTTCAAAATAAAATGAGAAAATTCCTAATCTGTCTTTTTGATCTGGAGCTAAGATATTAACTCCGGGTAAAGCTTCTAATGTTTCAAAAATACGAGCATTGATTTCATCTTCTCTAAGCTTTATCATCTTTACACTCATCTCTTCTTTTAACTGAATGGCAAGTGCTATTTTGATGGTTTGTAAAAATGCAGGAGTACCGCCGTCTTCTCTAGTTTCTACATCGTCAAAATAATCGTGCTGCCCCCAAGGATTTGTGTAACTGACCGTTCCTCCTCCAGGATTATCTGGCACGGTGTTTTTATATAATTTTTTATTAAAAATTAAAACTCCAGAACTACCAGGACCTCCAAGAAATTTATGAGGTGAAAAGAAAATAGCATCCAGATATTCTTCTTCATTTTCTGGGTGCATATCAATATCTACATAAGGTGCAGAACAAGCAAAATCTACAAAACAAAGCCCATTGTATTTATGTGTAATTGCTGCAATTTTATGATAGGGTAATTTAATACCCGTTACGTTAGAACATGCGGTTACAGAAACCATCTTTATAGGATGCGCTTCATAAGATATTAAAAGCTTTTCTAGACTCTCTAAACAAATAAGTCCCTCATTATTACTAGGAATTACTTGAACATTTGCAATGGTTTCTAACCAAGAGGTTTGATTTGAGTGATGCTCCATATGCGATACAAAAACAACAGGTCTTAACGCTTCTGGAATTGCAGTATAATCTTTTAAGTTTTCTAAAACTTTTAATCCTAGAATTCTTTGAAACTTATTTACAACGCCAGTCATACCAGAACCTTCTGTAATTAATACATCATTTTTAGATGCATTTACATGTTGTTTTATTCTGGTTCTTGCTTCATGATAAGCTAATGTCATTGCTGCACCACAAGTTGATGTTTCTGTATGTGTATTGGCTACAAAAGGGCCAAAACTATATAACAGTCTCTCTTCAATAGGACGGTAAAGCCTACCACTAGCCGTCCAATCTGTGTAAATAAGTTTTTTTTCTCCGGATGGAAACATAAAAGTTTGATCTACACCAACTATATTTTTTCTAAATTTATTAAAATACAGCTCTAATTCTGTTTCTTTTTTATGAAGTAATATTTTCATTTTTTTTAGTTTTTAAAAGAATTCATTTAAAATAAAAAATTACTTTTTAAAGTTTGAAACACCATTTTTTAACCAGTTTTTATAGGTTTCTACATCTGGTGTATAAGCAACAGGATCTATTAAATTATTTTCATTATGATCCATCAATACATACATTGGCTGTGTATTTGTTTTGTATTTAATTGTTTGCAATTCGCTCCATTTTTGTCCGATGTATTTTAACTTCTTACCTGGTTTTAGTTTTGAGTCTACAACCTCATTATCTGGTAAAGGTCTTTTATCATCTACATACAATGAAATTAAAACTACATCATTCTTAAGCATCCTTAAAACATTTGGTTTTACCCAAACATTCTGCTCCATCTTTCTACAATTTACACACGCCTTTCCTGTAAAATCTATCAATACGGGTTTTCCTACTTTTTTTGCATAGGCTAAACCTTTGTCATAATCATTAAAAGCTAAAATATCATGTGGCGCCATTAAATGAGCTCCATCTGGAATATCAGACTGTACAGCATCTCCACTTCCCAACTTAGAAAACCCAACTCCGTAAGGCGATTCACTGTAATGTTGTGGAGGTGGAAATGCACTAATTAAATTTAAAGGTGCTCCCCACAATCCCGGAATCATATAAATAGTAAACGACATAACTATTAACCCTAAACTTAATCGACCTACAGAAATGTGTGCAAGCGGACTATCATGTGGCAATTGTATTTTTCCGAATAAGTAAAATGCAAGAGCTCCAAAAATGGCTATCCAAATGGCTAAGAACATTTCTCTTTCTAACAAATGTAAATCTAAAACCAAATCTGCATTAGACAAGAATTTAAAAGCCAAGGCTAATTCTAAAAATCCTAAAACGACCTTTACGGTATTTAACCATCCTCCAGATTTTGGCAAAGAATTTAACCATCCAGGAAAAGCTGCAAATAATGCAAATGGCAATGCAATTGCTAAAGAAAAACCTAACATCCCTACAATTGGCCCCAGCTGGCTACCACCAGATGCGGCTTCTACTAATAAAGTACCTACAATTGGACCTGTACATGAAAAAGAGACAATTGCTAATGCTAAGGCCATAAAAAAGATACCGATTAGTCCTCCTTTATCTGCTTGGGCATCTACTTTATTTGCCCAAGAATTAGGTAACATTATTTCAAAAGCACCTAAAAACGAAGCTGCAAAAACCAATAATAATAAAAAGAAAATTAAGTTAAACCAAACGTTGGTAGACAATGCATTTAAGGCATCAGCTCCAAAAACTAAACTTACAAATACCCCTAGTAATACATAGATTACAATAATAGAAATTCCGTAAATAAGTGCATTCTTAATTCCGGCTGCTTTTGTTTTACTTTGCTTTGTAAAAAAACTTACCGTCATAGGAATCATCGGAAACACACATGGGGTTAATAAAGCTGTAAAACCGGATAAAAAAGCAATAAAGAAAATAGCTATTAAATCTTTGTTTTCAGACTTTTTTTCTTCTTTTTTTATTTCCGAAACTATTTTGTAATCACTTTTTGTATTCTCTACCGTTTCGGTTGTTTTTATTTGAGCTTCTTTTACATTAAATTCTAAATCGATATATGAAGGTGGTAAACATTTTGTATCATCACAGATCATAAACTCAACCTCTCCTTTTATCAACAATAATTCTTTGTTTAATACTTTTATGCGCTGTCTAAATTCTGCTTCATTTTTAAAAAACTTAATTTTTAATCCAAAAACAGGATCATCAACCGTATAACCAATATCTTCAGATACTGTATCTACTAATTCGAAATCTGAATTGGTTTCAAACGTAAAACTAGTAGCTATCGGACCATCTTCTGGCACATTTTGAGAATAAAGGTGCCAACCTTCATCAATCGTTGCATTAACAATTAGGATAAACTCTGTTTCTGATTTTTTTTCAACTGAAGTTGTCCAACTAACAGGTTCAAAAATTTGCGCATGGGCACTTAGTACAAAAAAAAATATGAACACAAAGTTCTTCAATTTATTTTTCATTTCTGTATTTTTTAGAATTATTGATGATTATCAATCTCTTACACCACCTTATCGTCTATTTTTTTTTAAAAGATTTTTAATAAACTAAAACCTAAGATGATGTATTTTGATTTAAATATTTAAAGAATCGAAAAGTGTTTTTAACTCTTCTTCTGAAGGTCTTGGTGCATTTGTATTTACAATTTTACCTTCGGGATCTAAAAGAATGAATTTAGGAATGCCTTTAATAACATAATCTTTGATAAATTCTGAATCAAAATTTATATCTGCCAATAACTGAACACCACCAAGCTCTTTATCCTTAATCATAAGCTTCCATTTTTCATAATCTTTTGGCTTATCTACAGAAATACTTAGAAATTGAATGTTTTTACCATGGTAGGCTTTTTCCATTTCCTTTAGGGCAGGAATTTGAGCTAAACACGGGCCACACCAGGTTGCCCAAACATCAATATAAATATATTTGCCTTTAAGATCATCTAAAGAGGTTGTTCCGCCTGCAAAATTCTCGTATCCCTCAAACTTTGGAGAAGGCTCTCCAACTTGAATCAATTTCAGTTTACTATAATAATCTTCTACCTTTTTTAGTTGGTCTTGGTCTGTAGCACCTGTTTTAAAAGCATTATAGTAATCATTTAAATCTTTTGTAATAGTGATTCCAAAAATAGCACTGTTTAATAAATCTGTTTTCATGGTATTACTAGCTACAGCAGCGTAGGTTTGTACACGTGCCACGTCTTCTGGAATATTTTCGGCATCGCTTAATTGTTTTGCTTTTTCTCTGTAATACTTTGCAACCAATACTTTATACGCTTTAAAAGATGAATAATCTTCTTCGTGGTTATAATTAACATTTTTAAGAGGATCTAAAAATTCTTTAGAGACATTGAAATCTGGTTCTTTTGCATAATAGCGATGATAATTTTCATAATTGGCCAACGCTGATAAATAATTATATTCAATATCGCGTTGTTGCGCAGATTTAAAATTAGCAGAAATGGTTTTGTTATTTACAAGAAGTTTATTCTGTATTTCTTTTTCTTCATTAAGCTTTTGCGTAAAGTTTATTTCATCGAGCATATAGAAGTTTTCACTACCATTAAATGCTTTTACTTTATTTTTTCTTTCTTTTAGAAAATGATTTTCGGCAGATCCATTACCAGTAATTGTTAATGTACTGTCTAAAAACTTGGCATTGGCAGTTATATTTAGGTTGTACCCTGTTTCTAAATACATTGGTACTTTACCTCTACCATACTTTAAGTTATAATACCCCTTTTTTAATTTAATTGTATCATTAAAAGTACCATCAACATTTACAGATATGGTGTCTAAAACTTTTCTAGACAAACTGTTAGATACAATAATTTGTTTGGACCTTCCTTCTTCAATTTTTCCAGAAATAATTGCGTAATCTATAACGTGTACTTCATTTTTACAAGAGAGCACCACTATCGTTATAAGTAAAATATAAATTGCTTTTTTCATTTTATTTATTTTTAATGTTTTTATTTAGAAAGTTTTCTACCTCATGTTCTGAGATATTTTTCATTATTATTTCACCAGATTTATCTAATAAAAAGTTACTTGGAAAGGCTTGAATACCAAATTCATCGCAAACGGCATTGTCTACATCTAATAGTTGCGTCCATGTTGTATTAAATTTATCTAAAATACGTAACCATTTATTTCTATGACGTTCACCATCATGAGAAACACCTACAATTTCAAAAACTTCTTTATTGGCCTGATGCAATTCTTTAAGTTTAGGAAACTGAGCAATACATGGCGGGCAGCCACTATACCAAAAATCGACTAATACATATTTACCTTTAAAATCTTCTAAAGAAACCTTGTTTCCGTTTCTGTCTGGCAATGTAAAGTTTGGTAGATTTCTACCTACAGTTACTTTTTTAGTTAATTCTTTATAATTATATAGTTCTTTTCCTAACCACTTAGATTTCATACTGCTACCCAATAAACCATATACATATTCTAAATCTTCTACTTTAGGGTCGTAGGTGTAAAGTGATCTTGCAAATGCTAACGATAAATAAGAGTCTGGATGTTTCATGATATAATCTAGTTTCTTAATTTCATCTATTTCACCAATCTGAGCATATAAATTTTGTCTTTTTGTTTCTTGTTCTTGGGCCTTATCTTTAAGCAGAGTTAATGGTTTTGCTATTGCATATAATGAATCTGATGCCTGTTTTAAATCTGTCCTTGATTTTCTGAAACGTATATACTCGTCATGAACTGTAGAGCCTTTTACCGCTTTTAAGAATGGATAATTTGAATTTAATTTTACACTAATTTCTCCTGGTTCTAAAAAGAATGATCCATTTGCTTTAGATTTTTTACCATAGAAACGCGCCCAACTAGGATGTAGAACCTCTCCTTTAAAAACAACCTGTCCTTTATTAGCTTGTTGTTCTATCTTTTTCTTTTTGCCATCCATATCTAAATATGTTATTGATAACAACTCGTCATCAGCGCCTTCTATATGAACTAATACTTTAAAATCATGTGATTTGTTTTGTGCTTTTTCTTTGCAATTAAGCAAAATCAATGAAAATATTATAAAAATTAAGTTTATTACCTTAGGGTGTATTTGGACTTGTATTATTTTTTTTTTCATGTTTTCTATTTCTTAATTATAACTTAAGCACAAGCTTCACTATCTTGAACTTAAACTGATAAATTGACTTTCTAAATCTTTAAAGAGCGGCTTTGCTTCTTATTAAATTTGATAACTTAAGCCTACCTCTTTTTTTTGAAGTCACATGATTTTTCAGTATTTATTTAGACATACTTCTCCTTATCATTGTAAAAAAAACATCAGAATTCTTTACAAAATAGCTTATACTTATCTAGTTTTTTGTATTGTTTATACAGATTGTATCTTTTGTAGCTAATTACTACAAACTGCTGTATTTATTTTAAACATCCACCTTAAAACCTTCTCTAAATTAATCTTTAACGTTGCTATAATTTTCTTTAGTCATTGGGTCTTTAGGAAATGGCAAGCCTGATTCTTCTAAAAGTTTATCAATTTTTTCTGCCTCAAGATATGGCGCATGATAAGGACGTAACATGTTATAACGTACAACTCCCTTAGGGTCTATGATTGCAACATGTGGAATTCCGGTAACACCAAAATCAGGATTAAACTCTTCTTGCTCAGTAAATGCTACTTTCCAAGTCATGCCTAAAAACGTCATAAAAGAAGGCATTCCTTCGTATTCTATTTCAGGTTGATCTTTAGCAGGAATTCTTTTTTTATTTTCTTTATCTAAATGATACCCTTGTAAACTTGTTACCCCAATAATTTCTACAGGATAATTTTTGTAGCGTTCTTCTAATTTTCTGATATTTGGAAAACTTGCAATACAAGGACTGCACCAAGTAGCCCAAAAATCTAGAATAACAACTTTTCCTTTAAAATCTGATAATTCGGTTTCATTTCCTTTGCTAATCCAGTTTATGTTAAGTTCTGGAGCAGGATTATTTAACAATGTATGTTTTGCATAAGCTCCACTTAAGAATTTTTTTCTAGAAACAATATTCGTATTCTTTTTAATATCTTCTTCTGTAATAGCATTTGTAGTTACTTTAAGACATTTTTTTCTAATATACTGTATGTCATTTTCGGAAAGCTTTACCTCGGTTTCATTTGCTGTTTTAAATAGTATAAATGCGGTATGTGCTGCTCTTTTAGACATAGGCATATCGAGTAATTTTACAATTTCTTGTAAAAGGTTAGAATCGCCAATGGCTTTAGGGTTTAAAAATTGTAAACGCCCAAATGGAGAGGTTGACATGTTATCTTCTAGCAATAATAATTGCCCAATAGCAGGGTGGTTAACAAAGTTTTTATAGGTTTCTGCCCATTTTATATTTTGATCATAATCTTTTTGATCTCCATTTTCTGCAATAGGAAAATTAACTGTTGCTATAGATGCTGCTTTAGCTCCTTCTATATCGGGAGATTTAGCTAGTTCTGCCAATCGTGTTTGCAGTTCTTTTCTAAGCGCATTACTTTTATATAATATTCCATCATCATTAAAAGTTTTAATCTGAGACAAACTAAGTTTGTTAAATGAAAAAACTTGAGAAAAGCTATCGATTACTTTTTTTGAAGCAGCTGTTTTAGTGCTATCGGCAGTCTTGCTTTTTATAATATCTAATAAGTTATTATGTAACGCTGTTAACTGCTCTACTGTTGCTGTAGATTTATCTTTAGAAGTACAAAAACTAAACATTAATAATGTAAAGAAACATACTACTACAATATTTAAATAATTACTTGTTATTTTCATAATTAAAATTATAAATTATCTTTATTTAAGTTACGTAAGTTCAAAAAAAGCACTCGCGTAACTTAATAAAGATTTTGAAACTTTTTTTTAAAATTAAAACCTTAAGTTTTGTGTTATTTTCTATGGAATTGTTATCTCACCAAACGAATACCATCCAAACAAAAATAAGGAGGGGTTAATAACTCACCCGTTACAGAATCTACATCAGATCCTTCTAAATTAAAAACGAGTTTATCAACTTCACCTAATTCGGTTAAATCCCATCTCATCCACTCTCTAACTACAAATGTTCTAGTAGGAAAAAGTGGGTCTACTCTAGAAGAGGCCAAGTAAAATTCTAGTTCACCAGTAAAAGTATCTCCATTGTAACCTTTTACAATAGCTTTTAAATAATCACCTTCCTCATTAAGTCTTTTTGCTCCACCAGTATTTAATTCCCAAACACCTATTGCACTAGCTTTAATGTTTGGGTTTTGTTTTGGCTCCTCTTCTGTTCCGTAAGGATCTCCATACTGCATAGATAAGTAGTTATAACTTGTATTCGCAATTAAAACATGTTCAACTACAGAAGGGTTTTCAAACGATATAAAGGCATCATCATCTTTAACATGAGCTACAGCAAAGGTTTTTGTTTTATTTAAATAAGTATGTGTATAAACACTATAGATAACAGAGTCTAAAGCCGTTTGTGTTGTAGTCCAAGTATATGAAGCGTAGTTTCTATTAGAATATGCAAACCCACTATATGAACCGTCTGAATTATTAACGGTGTTAAAAGTAGCCACATCGGATGTAAAGCTACCGGTTGGAATAACATGATTAAAAATACCTACACTTTCATCTAATTCATTTAATGTAATATCATTTGGAATAGGAAGTGGATCATTGAACTTTGTTTCACATCCTAAAAGCGTAATTATTGATAAAACAAGTATATATATAAAATTATTTTTCATTTGTTATTTTTTAATTTAATAATATTCAGTTTTAAAATTTATTCCCAACCAAAATTTTGCTTACATTCTAGGTTGGCTGTAATTTCTACTTCTGGAATAGGCCAACAGCGCATAAACTCACTAATATTAGGGTTTAATTCTTCAATCCAATCACGTCCATCTTCCATTTGAAAACGCAATGTTGCAAAATATTCGCTACCGTTTTCAAACCCAAGTTCTAGAAAATATTCTTTAAATAAAATATCCATGGCTTGTTGAGATGTTAAACCATTAGTATCCACATCTGGTAAAAATCGAGTTTCAACTCCATCAACCATTATTGTACCTCTATTTTGGCGCATTAGGTTAAGCGGAGCCATACCATTAACAACATCGTTTGGATTTAATCTCATACGTAATTCTGCTTGCATTAAGTACAATTCTGGAACACGTAAGTAGTAGGTTGCCCATTTCTGATTAGGAAATTCATACCTGTCTTTTCTACATAATTTTTCTACACACCAATAAGCACCTCTTGTTCCATAATCACTCCAACCCATAAATACTTCTTTACGGTATTTATTAAAATCTTCATTCATCATATTTAAGGCTAATGTTTTAAGCCCTCCAGTTAGTGTTGTAGAAGTATACCTTGTACCATCCCCTAGCAAATAATAGGTAAAACCAGAAACAGGGCTATATCTTTTTCCATCATCTTCTAAATAACTAACAAATATATTTTCTGATGAATCCCAAGAGTTTTCATACAATGCACCCATCAGACTTTTATTGTCTTCAAAACTAGTAATGTTATATGTATCTCCTGTAGAAGACTCTAATACTTCAGGAAAAACCCCAGCACTGGTCTCCATATGTACATTTGCGGGTAAGTTTAATAAAACATCATCAACCAAAGTTAGAGCAGATTGATAATCTCCATCTCTACCACGATATAGAAAAAGTTTTGCTTTTAAAGATTTTGCTAAAATTTGAGACACATGAAATTGATCTGTAAAAGCAGGAAGATGTTCAATAGCAAAATCAATATCTTCAAAAAGTTTTGCATAGCTTTCTCCAACAGTTAACCTTGCTTGTTGTTCATTATCAATAGAAGACACTTCTCCTTTATACAATAAACCATAGATACTATCATCATCATCCCAATACCTGTTATATGACCAAAATATTTGAGTATGCATCCAAGCTCTTAACAAACGTGCTTCTGCAATTAAAGCATTTTTAGCCTCTATAGAAGGGTATTTTTCATCTTCTAATTGGTTTAACGCAAAAATGGCAATATTGGTACTATTTAAAACCTTATAAAGATTAATCCAAATATTTTTTTGACTATATCCGTCTGGAGCAAAAGTACCAGCTGCATTAGCAGCATAATATTGATGAAAACCACCATTAGAGGTTAATGAGGGATACAACTCACTAGCCACCCATCTATGTTGCATCGTTTTATAAATACCACTAACAATGGCTTGTGCATTTGTATAATTGGTAACGGCTGCATCATAAGTATAATCATATTTAGGTTCTACATCTAAATATTTTTCACAAGATTGAAAAGAGACTATACATAAAAAAGTAAGTAAATAATATAATATTTTTTTCATCTTTTTTTATTTAAAAGTTAATTTCATATTAAAATTGTATGCTCTTGCAGGCGGGTAAATACCTCTGTCTATTCCCATGCCAAAAAATGAGCCATTCCATTCAGAATCCCAATTTCCTTGAGGATCCATACCTGGGTATTTTGTTATCGTAAACACATTTGTAGCTTGTAAAGAAAATACCAATTTAGAAATCATACCTTTTTTAAGAAAATCTTTAGGTACATTATAATTTACAGATAAATTATTTAGTTTTATATAAGAAGCATCAAATATGAAATTTTCATTAAATTGATAGTTAGAGTTTACTGGATTACTTGGAAATTGAGAATACGGATCTCCTGTATAAGAATACCCATTTTCTATAATAGCAAATTTGTTATCCCAATGATTAGAGTTAATTAAACTTTGCATAGCATACCAATATTTCTTATTTCCATAAGAATAGGTAAATTGGCTATTTAAACTAAATGCCTTATATCTAAATTGCATACTAAACCCACCAAAAGCAACAGGATTAAAAGTGCTATTAAGTTTTACACGGTCTTCTATATCAATTTTACCATCTCCATTTTGATCTATCGGATACAAACCTCCAGGTACATCTCCGGTATGAAGATATTTATTATTAGAGTATCCTGTGGTTGCTCTTTCCCTTAAAGCAATTATTTCTTCTGCTGTAGCAAACCAACGACCAGCTGTTTGAAAACCATACCAATTACCTAAAGACTCTCCTGGTGTAGCTGTAATTGCCTGACTTGTGGCACC